>DATFXZ010000537.1:0-22665 GCA_035315305.1 Terriglobia bacterium
CTCGCCCACTCCTCTCATAGGCGCGAAAGGCGGTTTCGGTGGTCCGCTCCCAACGAAACCGCCTCTTTTTTTGTTTGGCACGGACCTGAGTTGGGTCGATGGGGCGGCATTTTGGGCTTCATGCGCCCAAAGACACAGCTGATTCTGAAAGATTCTGCTCTGACGAAACCTTCCCCGGTCGCGGAGTTTCTTCGTGAGCTCGAGAATAGCGAATCGGTTTCGGGCCATCACCACATACGTGCACGCGAGCCGAGGTTCGTTGATTTCCCGCCAGACCTGGCCCCCCAGTTAACACACGCGCTCAAGCGGCGAGGTATTGAGAAGCTATATTCACATCAGGCGGCTGCCTTCGATTTGGCGAGAAGCGGTAGGAACGCGGTGATTGTCACCCCCACTGCGTCCGGAAAAACGCTTTGTTACAACTTGCCTGTGCTCCAGACGATTGTGGAGAACGCTGATGCGCGCGCCTTATACCTCTACCCGACAAAGGCGCTCACTTACGATCAGCTCGATGACCTCATGCAGTGGGCCAATCAACTATCGGAGGACAACCCCATTGGTGTCTACTCCTACGATGGTGATACGCCACAGGACGCGCGATCGGCAGTCCGCTCACGAGGCCACGTCGTTCTCAGTAATCCGGACATGCTTCACAAAGGCATCCTGCCGCACCACACCAAGTGGGCCAGGCTGTTCGAAAATCTCCGCTTCGTCGTGGTTGACGAGCTGCATACCTATCGAGGAGTGTTCGGAAGTCACCTCGCAAATCTTTTCCGACGGCTCGCTCGCATTTGCCGGTTCTATGGAAGTGCACCTCAGTTCATTTGCACGTCGGCGACGATTGCGAACCCACGGGAACTCGCTGAGAAGTTAACGGACCTGCCATTCGAATTCATCGGCGACAGCGGTGCTGGTGAAGGGGAGAAGCACGTCTTTTTCTACAACCCTCCGGTTGTCAATCAGCAGCTGGGCATCCGGCGGTCGTACGTGAAGGAGGCGCAGCATATCGCGGCAGCGTTTCTAAAGCGGAACGTTGCAACGATTGTTTTCGCTAACAGTCGGCTCATTACCGAGATTCTGGTGAATTATTTGAAAGCATCCCTCCAACAGGATTCGGCAGCGGTCGGCCCGGCGCTAAACGAGATCATCGTCGGATATCGCGGAGGTTACCTGCCGAATGAACGAAGGCAGATCGAGCGTGGGCTGCGTGACGGCAGCATTAGGGGCGTGGTATCCACAAATGCTCTGGAATTGGGAATCGATATCGGGAGCCTGGACGTATCCGTGCTTGCGGGATATCCGGGAACAATCGCATCGACGTGGCAGCGTATGGGAAGAGCGGGCAGACGCAGCGGAATGTCGGTGTCGATTCTGGTGGCGTCGAGTACGCCGCTCGATCAATTCATTGTGAATCATCCGGAATACTTCTTGAGCCAGCCTCCGGAAATGGGTCTCATCAATCCCGACAATATTCACATCGTCATCAGCCATCTTCAATGCGCTACGTTCGAGTTGCCGTTCGGAGTCAACGAGCGATTTGGTGGACACGATGTGTCGGAGATCCTCGAGTACTTACGCGATCGCAGCTTTATTCACCGCGCCGCCGACAAATGGCACTGGACAAACGATTCGTATCCGGCGGATTCCGTCTCATTACGAAGCATCAGCTCGGATAATTTCGTCGTCGTCGAAACGACTCATGAGCCGCGGATTATCGGTGAAGTCGACTATACGAGCGCGTTTTCCACGCTTCATGAGAAGGCGATCTATCTGCACCAAGGCCAGCAATATTTTGTTCATCAGCTCGATATTCCCCAGCGCCGCGCGTATGTGAAACGGGTGGACTCGGATTACTTTACGGACGCGATCACATACACGAAGGTGAAGATCCTCGAGACCATGGAAACGACAAAGAAGCATAACCATGGCGAGGTGCATGTAGCGCATCAGGTGGTCGGATTCAAGAAGCTGAAGTTTTTTACGATGGAAAACGTCGGATCGGGCGACTTGAATCTGCCTGTGCAGGAGATGCACACAACATCGTACTGGATCACTATTCCGCGCACAGCATTTGAAGCGCTGCCCTATTCAACGACGGAACGATTAAATGGGCTGTATGGGCTCGCATATGCGCTCGCCCATCTTTCATGCGTGTTTCTGATGTGTGACCGGCGGGACGTCGGTTCAGCTGTTGATGCCGGTGTGGACAGTCCGACATTCCATCCCACCATCTTTCTTTACGACAATTTTCCGGGCGGCATCGGGCTTAGCCGTCCGCTATATGAGATTCGCGATCAAGTGTTGAATGCCACGCGCCAGCTCATCCAATCCTGTGCTTGTGACGACGGTTGTCCATCATGTGTCGGCCCGACCGCGTTGGCGAAAGAAGTTGCCCTGAAGATTTTGGAGTTGCTCGAACATGCCTGATTTTGGCAAGGCATTAAGGCAGATGGAACGGCCGCGAAAGTCGGCGGCTGCATACCAGCATGTCGCCACGGGATTTGGCCGGCGGTTGTTTTCGCTGGCCGAACAGTTGCCGTTTCTAAAATCCCGTCCTGAAGCGGTTCGAACCGTCCTTCCTCCCGGCGAAGTCTGTTCAAACGCGTTCGGATCTCACTACCGCATCCATGCTGTCTACCCTGACGACTACTTTCATGGAAAAATTCGGCTGGGCCGTTTCTCCTCGTCCGATCTCGAGGCCTTGACGAAGCTCATGCGGGAGAAGGCCGCTGTTCCCCACCGTGACGGCATCGTATTCATTGACACCGAGACGACGGGCATTCAAGGCGGCACCGGAATATGTCCCTTCCTCATCGGCATCGGTTACTTTGCAGGTGACGAGTTCCATATGGTGCAGTACTTCATCCGCGACTTCGATGAAGAACCTTCCATGCTCCTGGCGCTCGCCGAACAACTCCGCCGATTCGAACTGTCTGTCACCTACAACGGCCTTGCCTTCGATATTCCGTTGCTGGAGACGCGATTTACGCTGATGCGCCTTCAGAATCCTCTGCAGGCAATGTCACATTTTGATCTGCTGTTCACCGCGCGCAAGCTTTGGCGAAACGGCCATGGCAGTTGCAGGCTTGTGGCGCTCGAACACGAGATGCTCTCCTTCTGGCGGGGGCCGGATATTCCGGGCGCTCTGATTCCGCGCGCTTACTTTAACTATCTCGAACGCCGGCCGGCCCCGGCGCTGGAGTCCGTCTTCACGCACAATGTTTACGACGTCATTTCGCTGGCCGCGCTGACCATCCACGCCTGTGACCGGGTGACGCTCGAACCGGCCGCGCTCGACGATCCGCTGGATTTGTATTCTCTTGCCCGCGTCTTCGAGAATTCGTCCGAGTGGCGGCATAGCAGGCGGCTTTATGAAATGGCTTTAGCCGGTGGACTGCCGGAACCCATTCGTAGAAAAGCACTCGAGAATCTGTCCGTAGCCTATCGCCGTGCCGGCGAGCACGAGCGGTCGCGGGATGTGTGTGTGGAATTGATGCACCATCCGGAATTCAGCATGGTGGGTTACGAAGGAGCTGCGATCTATTACGAACGTGTAGCGCATGATTTCGAGTCTGCCCTGCGAGTATTACAGGAAGGCATGGCACGCGCCGAGACCGAGCGATGGAAGATGTTGCTGCAATCGCGCTGGGACCGGCTCCAGCAAAAAGCTTTAGCTATGGATTTCGGGTAAACAACTCCACAACGTAATCGTGAAGGCAATCGTAAAGCAGCCGCTGGAACGTCCAAGGGAATTGGGAGTTTTCGATGTCGCGCTGATTCAAGGTAATCCGGTACTCCGGAGAGAGGACGTTGGATACTTTCGACCGAATGACCATCTCGACGGCATCGCCTTTCTCATGCGCCTGAAAATCAAAAAACGGATGCTCGTACCGCGCAAGTTGTTCTCGAACGCGTTCGATCGAGTTCATTGCGCCTTATCCTTTCTCAAAACCATCGTCAGAATCCATCCGAAGAGTGCGAGCGTTCCGGCGACGGCCAAAATGGCAATAGTCCACTGAAGCGCACCCACAAGGGTTTGAAAAAGGTCGCCCCAGGTCCAATCGGCACTCATTTCAAATCGTCTTGTCTTCGGAATAACACAGGTCTTCGATTGGGCACTCGGCGCATTTGGGACGCAGTGCCGTGCATTTGGCGCGACCGTGGTGAATCAGCAGGTGTGCCAACTGAATCCACCTATCTCGGGGAAAAAGCTGCATCAGGTCGATTTCGATCTTGTCCGGCCGTTCCTCTTTTGAAAAGTCCAGCCGTCTGGCCAGACGCTGCACGTGCGTATCGACGACTATTCCTTCGGCTTTTCCATACGCTACGCCCAGAACTACGTTTGCGGTCTTTCGGGCAACGCCGGCCAGCTTTAGAAGCTCTTCCATTGTGTCCGGAACAGCACCGCCATATTGCTCCGTAAGCATGCGCGCCGCAGCTTTAAGGCTCTTCGCCTTGTTGCGGAAGAAGCCGGTGGAGTGGATCATCGTCTCGAGTTCGGCCGTATCGGCATTGGCGAAGTCTTGAGTGGTCTTGTACTTCTTGAACAGTGCCGGCGTGATCATGTTGACCATCTTGTCCGTACTCTGCGCAGACAAAATCGTCGCGACCAGCAGTTGTAGGGGGTTCGAGTGATCGAGAGCGCATTTCGCGTCTGGGTAGGCGGCATCAAGTCGCGAGTAGATCCGCTCGGCTCGAAGGTATTTACTCTTTTTTCCCGCCGGACTTGGAGGCGCCGTCTTTTTTCTCGCTTTTCCCGGCGCCGGCTTTGCTGCCGCTGTCGGCTTCCTTGTTGCCATTGGAGGAAGTGTCTTTCGTCTCTTTCGTGTCTTTTGTTTCTTTTGATTCGGTCTGCGCCCCTTTGCGGGCGTAGTCCGTAACGTACCATCCGGTGCCTTTGAACTGGAAACCTGCCGCGGAAATCAGCTTGGTTAAGGAGCCGCCGCAACCCGCGTGCTTTTTCAAAGGCTTATCCGTCATTTTTTGAAGCACTTCAATTGTCTTACCGCATTTGCTGCATTCGTACTCGTAGATCGGCATACGCTACATAATACCTTAATGTTTTGTTCCAAAATGGCTCACGTTGTATCGATTGGAAACAATGGATCTCACATGATCCCTGTGTTTTGTATGCATTGCTCCTGGAAGGCGGATTGCCCGTGAGTCATGTGACCCTCGAATTACCAATGCAGACCAAGGTTCTGATCGTTGAAGACGACAATGCGATGGCCCAGATGTGTGCGAAGCTTATACGCCGGCGCGGGCATACGGTCGTTATTGCAGGCACGGGACAGGACGCTCTTGCGATGATCCGCCAGGCAGCCGATATCGACGTCGTTATTTCGGACGTGCAGATGCCGCAAATGAGTGGAATGCAGCTGTTGGTCCGCCTTCGCGCCTTGGATGCAAATCTTCCTATCATTCTGATGACCGGACACGCCAACCTTCTCAGCCCGTCCGAGGCGCTTGCATTGGGCGCTGCCGACTACATTATGAAGCCCTTCGAGCCTGAAACCCTGATCTGCAGTCTCGAACGCGTGAGGCATTCGCGGCAGAAGCTGACGCACCATTCGGCACACACTTAACCTATACTACTCAGGAATGATTGAAGAGATCCGGTCGATCCTGACGAAGATCGGGGAAGACCCAAAACGTGACGGCCTTCTCAATACGCCAAGGAGAGTTGATCGAGCGTTTCGATTTCTAACGAGCGGTTATCGAATGAGCGCAGATGAATTATTGAATGGCGCGCTATTCGATGTGGCGTATGACGAGATGGTCATCGTACGAGATATCGAGATGTTCAGCCTTTGCGAGCATCATCTCCTGCCTTTTTTCGGTAAATGCCATGTCGGATATATACCGAATGGCCGAGTTATCGGCTTGAGCAAAATTCCTCGGCTCGTCGACATGTACGCGAGGCGGTTGCAAGTTCAGGAACGGCTGACCATGCAGATCGCCGAGACGATCAATGAAAAGGTCCGGCCTCGCGGCGTCGCGGTTGTAGTCGAAGCGCAACATCTGTGCATGATTATGCGCGGCGTGGAAAAACAGCATTCTGTCGCTGTAACGAGCTCGATGATCGGCGCCTTCAAGGACAATCAGAACACTCGAAACGAGTTTCTGAACCTGGTGCGCGACTCTAAATGATTTCGTCTGTGATTTTTGATCTTGACGGAACTCTCACCAGAGTCCCGAGTCCGTGGCAGTACGTTCATGAGCGGCTCGGAGTTTGGGAAAGCACGGCTTGTTACCACTTCGATCAATGGCTTTCCGGGAAGATCAATTACGAAGAGTTCTGCCGGCGTGATACGGATCTCTGGAACGGCCGGACTGTCGACGAGATTTATTCCTATCTCGATGAGATCTTATGGAACCGGCATGTACCCGCTGTTGTTGAAAAGTTGGTTGCGGCCCGCATTCCGTCCGTGATCATTTCGTCCGGTTTCAAATACGTCGCTTCCAAAATCCAAGAACAGTGCGCCTGGGATCCCCTGTTGATTTACGCGAATGAACTGATTGATGGTCCGATGGTTCGAATTAATGTCTCGGGTGATCTTCAAAGTCCCATTTCGAAAAAGGCATTAGCCGAACGCGCGCTCGCGATGGTTGGCTCGACGATGTCAAACAGTCTCGTCGTCTCTGATTCGACTCGCGATCTCGAGCAGCTGAGCGACTGCGGCTACAAGCTCCACGTTGTCGATGAAGACGATCTGCTGCGCGTCTCGGGCTTTTTATGAACGATGCCTTGAAGAGACAAGCCGCGCTTGCAGCCCTGGCAGAAATCCAGGACGGCATGATCGTCGGCCTTGGGAGCGGATCGACAGCTTCGATCTTCATCCGCGAGCTCGGCCACGCGGGGCTAAAGGTTCTTGGCATTCCCACATCAGAAGAGTCCCAGCGGATCGCCCTGGAAGTGGGCGTGGCCCTGACGACATTTCAGGAGCATCCGGAAATTGACGTTACGGTTGATGGCGCCGACGAAGTATCGCCTCAGTTGGACCTGATCAAGGGTTTAGGCGGCGCGCTCGTGCGCGAGAAAATCGTGGCGCACGCATCCAAACGTGTCGTCATCATTGTGGACGAAAGCAAGATGGTCGACCGGTTCGGTACAAGGACCGCGATTCCTATAGAGGTCATCCCGTTGGCGGTCCCTCTTATTCTTCCTCGACTAAAAGATGCACGAGTGCGCGAGAAAAACGGCAAGCGCTTCTTTTCCGATAATGGCAATGCGATAGTCGATTGGAAATCTGGTCCGATCGAAAACCCCGCAACTCTTGAGAAACAGCTGAAGGCCATGACCGGCGTTGTCGATTCCGGCATTTTTGCGGGAGTCGCGAGCTCTGTGATTGTGGCTGGTCACGAATTCGGCATCAGGTATCTAAATCGGTGACTCAACTCTTGTTTTTTCGAGAAGCTTTTTTGCGCGAGACGTAGTCCCCTCCTCACAAGGAGGGGACTACGTTCGCACATTTGGTTGCGGCTTCGCCGCTCTGTTTCTGGTTTCTATTATCGGGACTCAGCGGGCTCAACGATCGCCTGCATCACGGCATTTTCAAAGTCCGCGCGTGCTTCACCACGGGTTCCATCATTGGCGATCTGCGTCATCATGACGGCAACGACTTTTTCCTTTGGATCGACCCAGAAGTGCGTATTGTAGGCGCCGCTCCACCCGAAGCTGCCGGCGGACAGCGGAGTCCCCCTTTGAATCGGATCGGTAACAACACGCACACTCAACCCAAAACTTTCGCCCCGTGCGCGGCCGGGCAGTGTATCCGGAATAAATGGGGATCGCATCAACTCGACGGTTCGCGGGCTGAGCAGGCGTTTTCCATTCAGCTGACCGCCATTCAGCAGCATCAATCCGAACTGCAGATAGTCTTCGGCGGTGGTAAATAGTCCGCCCCCACCGGAGAAGAAGACGCCATTCATAAAGTTAGGATCGTTCTGCTTCACGAGCGCTTTATCTCTTTTCGAATAAAGCGTCGCGATACGCGCTTTGTAAGATTCTGCCGGATAGAAGAAGGTGTCCTTCATTCCAAGCGGACCGAAGATTCGTTGTGCCGCGAACTGATCGAATTTCAATCCGGACGCTTTTTCAACGACGAGCACGAGCGTGTCAAATCCTGCTTGAGCGCTATATGCCCAACGCATGCCGGGCTGAAACTCCAGTGGCACTTGTCCGAGCCGCGGTATGTAATCCGCATTCGATTCTTTTCCCTTAAGTGCAACCTTCGCATTTTCGCTGTTGCTGATTGGTCCGCTGACTAAACCGGACGTGTGTGTGAGCAGATCTTTGATAGTGATCTCGCGTTCTGCCGGCACCGTATAAAAGTGTGGCGGTGCGCCGCGTTGTCCAGCAGGAGGGGAAGGTGGCTGGGTCCCTTGAAGAACACCGACCTTGAGATCCTTAAATTCCGGAATGAATTTCGACACCGGATCGTTCAGCCGGACCTTGCCTTCGTCAACGAGCATGAGTACCGCGACACCGACAACCGGCTTCGTCATTGACATGATTCGAAACATCGCGTCCGTCGTCATCGGTTTCTTCGTTTCGATATCCATCAATCCTTGAGCTTCCAGGTGCGCAATGCGCCCATTTCGCGCGACTAAGGTTACCGAGCCGGAAATATTTCCGGCATCGATGTGCCGTTGCATCAACTCATGAATTCTCAGCAAACGCTGTGCTGAGATACCGACATCGTCGGGTTTGGCGCGCGGAGTCTCCGCAGCGGATGTCGTCATGACAAGTATCAAGAAAAGAAGGAACATCGACGTCGATTTCACAATCAAACGCATATTTTCTCCTTGCTGTCGCCGCGGCTTACCGGAAACGGACGCTGCGGATCATTTGCTCAAAAACAGGTTGATACGTTGGGAATTCATCCTCTGGCGCGACGAACACCATATAAAACAGAGTTTGGTAGTACAGGCGCGTCACAACCCAAGCCACTTCAGTCTGACTGCTCCCGTCGGGTCTGCCGATCATCACCGTCCGCAAACCAGGTTCGTCGCTGATCAGCAGTTGCGCTTGCGCGCCGGGTACGATGCGGAGCCACGTTTTACCTTCCCGATCAACGAAGCGAGGATCGGCCGGTGATTGATTTCGCTGACGAAGAAACGCAAGCAGACGGTTGGTCGCCTGTTCCAGTGTAAGTGATCGGTCGGGCAGCGAAATATCGAAGAGGTCGAACATCACCCCATGAGTCACGTCATTGCCGTTTCGAGAAGACTGAACGCCATCGACTGGAGCGATGATCGCACCGTCCGGTGTATTCCGCGTGACTTGCCAACCGGTCGGGTATGCAAGTTGGTAATAGTCCATAGCGTGTGTGAACACCATAGAGAGCGTACCCGACGCAGAATCGGCTTCGGCAAGTGGCGGACTTTTTGTGGAGGGTGGACTCAGTTTCAGGAGCGCCGACCGGAACGTTTGGAAGTCCGCGCTCGCACGCGCATGAATCGCAGGCGTCGCAAGTTGCTCGATAACTTCTGTAATTTCGGGAGACGACATCTGCGATTGCGGATGGTTGAATACGAAGGCAGGCGCCCGCGAAGGATCGGTGCTTTGGGCTTCGTTTATTTTTTCCAGAACCGTCCTAAAGGCATTCGGATCATAACGCGCTTCATTTATCAGTCGCACAGCCATCAAGCTGGCTTCGAATTCCTGATCTCTGCTGTAGCGCAGGAAGGCGGCATCGATACCAAGCGCGATGCCGAGTTTCGTCATTTCGTCTCTCCAGACCTGCGATGCCGGCACTCCCGCGGCGATCGCGCTCGGAGCTTGTGCCCAAAGCTGGCGAGACAACTGGGCCGTGCCGTGACGCGATGCGATGTGACTCACTTCATGCGCAACCATGGCAGCCACTTCATCGTCACTCGCAGCAATCTCCAGTAATCCACGACTGATGTAGACTGCGCCGCCCGGAAACCCTACGGAGTTGATGTCCTTCGAATTGACGATACGAAATCGATAGTTGAGAGATGGGATCGACCGGTTCTGCGTGACACGGCGTCCAATCGTGCTGAGATATCGATTGGGCAGGCTAGTGTTGGGAACCAGCGATAGCGACTGCTCCGCTTCCTTCGCGGATTCCGAACCGATCTCGATGTCTTCTTTAAGAGAAAAGAAATTAATGCTCTGGCCGGCGGCCAGAATTAAGGACACCACCAACCCGAAACGTATCAACATGTCCAGATATTGTATGGATTTTCGGGATACTGTCACCACAAAGACACAGAGACACAAAGGTCTGGCGGCTCAACGAAGAAGAACACCGAATTGCTGAGCCGCCAGACCTTTGTGTCTCTGTGTCTTTGTGGTGACAGCCCTCTTCGGAGAGCAAAATTCACCGACTTGGCTACCACGCTTTACATTTTCGCTGACAGAACTTTCATGCCGATGCCGGCGCCCAGACAAAGCGCGCCGATCAAAGCAACAAGCGGCAGTTCGCCGGCAGTTCGCGGCAGTTCGCTGCTCTCTTGGGTCACTGGAGCAGTTTCCGGTGAGGTTTCCACCGGCTGCGGTTGTTGAACTTCCGGTTGGGTGTTCTGTGCGATTTCAGTCGGCTGTTCCAAATCCGTTTGTTTTACTTCCTGTTTCTGCTCGACAGATGGCTCGCTTGGCGTGCTCTCCGGCACGCTGGGCTCGACTACTTCCGTGCTTTCTGACTTCGTTATGTTCGCAGCGCTTTCGGTGAGCACAGGTTCACGCGCATGCTCTGAAATGCTCAGCGCCTGCTCCTTTGGATAAACAAATTCCAACCCGTTCAGCCGACCGGGATAGAACCATTCTTTAATTGGCAGCGGGTATCCCGGCGCCGCTTCGATGAACTTGAAAACGGTTTTATCGGCAGGTTCCGGACGCTCCGCCGAGATCGCCATAAACATTGTTAGCATGTGCTTTTGATCTTTGTCGTAGATCTGGACGACATTGCGGTTGCTCGGAGAGTCGAGCAGCCTGATCACATAAGGCGTGTTTGCCTGGAGAACCATCCCCGGGACTTCGGACTCATGATTGACGGTGAATCGTGTTGCCAGGTTCCATTCGTCACCATGCGTGAGGGATGGAGCTAATAAAATCAACGCTAATGCGAAGCAGCCAATACCCACGGCTGCCCCCTTACTAAGAGAACGCATACAACCTCCAATTGTGGGAGACCCCTAATGCATGTCTGCAGATTGCGCACCGCGACGGCTTTAATTGCCATAAATGCCGCGGCCGTGGTGGGTTGCGGGAGGGGTCGGCCCCGCATCCGGTTACATGCGTGAGCCCGACCGGGGAAGTTTTGCCGCCCTCAAGGCGGCCTCCCGGCTGTGTTATCCTGTGGACTTTTCATGTAAGGAGATTTGATGGTTATGGCCGATCGCAAACTCAAACACCGGAGTTGGGCAGTCACCGAAGGTCCGGAGCGTGCGCCACATCGATCGATGTTTCGTGCCATGGGGATGAATGACGAGGACCTGAGCCGCCCGATGATTGGAGTGGCCAGTTCGTGGAACGAAGTCACTCCATGCAACATTCATCTGAATCGGCTCGCATCGTCAGTGAAGGAAGGAATACGAGCGGCATCTGGAACTCCAATCGAGTTTTGCACGATCGCCGTGAGTGATGCGATATCGATGGGTCACGAAGGCATGAAAGGGTCTCTCGTAAGCCGCGAAGTCATCGCCGACTCGGTTGAGCTCGTCACCTTTGCCGAACGCTTCGATGGTTTGGTGGCAATCGCCGGATGCGACAAAAGTCTTCCTGGAATGCTGATGGGTCTTGCTCGGCTGAATCTGCCGTCCGTGTTTTTGTATGGCGGCACGATCATGCCCGGGCACTTCGGCGATAAAGATGTGACCATTCAAGACGTGTTCGAGGCCGTCGGCGCATATGCGCGAAAGAAGATGACTGCCGAGGCTTTGAAACAGCTCGAGGGAATGGCGTGTCCCGGTCCGGGTTCATGCGCCGGCATGTACACAGCAAACACGATGGCGTCGGCAATTGAAGCGTTGGGCATGTCGATCCCCGGCAGCGCGAATATCCCTGCGATGGCGGAAGGGCGCAACGAGGTTTGCATCAACTCCGGCAGGGCGGCGATGAACCTGTTGGAGAAGGGCATCACTCCACGACAGATTCTGAGTCGGGAAGCATTCGAAAATGCAATTACTGTTGTGGTCGCTACGGGGGGCTCGACGAATGCGGTATTGCATCTGCTGGCTATTGCACATGAGGCGGGCGTTCCGCTGACGATCGACGATTTCAATCGCATTACGGACCGTACGCCGCATATCGTGGACCTCCGCCCGGGCGGAACGTACGTTATGGTTGACCTCGACAAGGTCGGCGGCGTCCCGCGTGTCATGAAGGTGTTATTGGACGCCGGCCTTCTTCATGGTGATGCGATCACAGTGACGGGAAAGACGGTGAAGGAAAATCTCAAAGACGTTCCTGCATTGAATGAGCAAAACGTTGTTCGGCCCATTTCAAAACCAATCAGCGCGACCGGCACGATCCGGATCCTAAAAGGCAATCTCGCTCCAGAAGGGGGAGTAGTGAAGGTAGCGGGAGTGCGCAATCTTCGGCTAGAGGGACCCGCGCGCGTCTTCGAATGCGAAGAGGACGCGATGAAGTCCATTCTCGAAGGGCAGATCAACCCTGGCGATATTGTCGTCATCCGCTACGAAGGACCGCGTGGTGGTCCGGGCATGCGGGAGATGCTTGCAGTCACGGGAGCGCTGCATGGCGAAGGACTTGGGGACAAGGTCGGTCTCATGACCGACGGACGCTTCTCAGGGGCCACGCACGGATTGATGGTCGGTCACGTTGCTCCAGAAGCTGCTGTCGGAGGGCCGATCGCAGCCGTGCGGAATGGAGACATGATTCTGATCGATGCTCAAGAACGGCTGCTGGAGCTAAAGGTTTCAGATGATGAGATCAAACGGAGGTTGAGTTCCTGGAAGGCCCCGGAACCGCGATATACGACGGGCGTTCTCGGTCGATATGCGCGGCTGGTGTCATCGGCATCGAAAGGGGCGGTGCTTGCGTAAATCCTAAAGTCTGACAAAGACCTCCCCTTCCCGCACCTCACACTCCCAAACTTTTGCGCGTTCCCGCTCGCGCCGGCACGAACCGTCTTCCAGCCTGACGTGCCATCCATGCCAGCTACAGATCACTTCTCCCGTTTGCATGATGCCTTCGCTCAGTGGAAATCCGAGGTGTGGACAGAGATCTTCGATCGCGTAAACGCGTTCATTCCAGCGGAATAGAGCAATATCCAAACCCTCCGCCTTGACGGCGTGGCCGAGGCCTTCACTTGGCAACTCGGCTACGCTCGCCACTCGGACCCACTTGTCACTCACGCGTCCCTCCGTCATCCTTAACTTAGGCAATGATATACTTTGTGGTCATTTTCTTTTGAAGGGGAGTTCTCTGAGTGAAGGTGGATACGAATAGCCGGGTCGCGAAACGCATGCAGGGCGTCCGAGGTGAAGGTGCGTTCGAAATGCTCGGCCGAGCCAACGAATTAGAGCGACAGGGCCGCAGCATCATTCACCTGGAAATCGGCGAGCCGGACTTCGACACACCCGAACCAATTGTCCGTGCGGGCGTCGACTGGCTTACAAAAGGCGCCACTCACTATTCTCCCGTTCCCGGCGTTTGGGAGCTCCGTACCGCAGTCGCACGCCACCTTTCAGCGCAGCATTCTCACAAGATTGATCCGAGAAACGTCATCGTGACGCCCGGCGCAAAGATGATGATCTTCTCGATTATTCAATCCGTTGTGGATCCGGGTGATGAAGTGATTTGTCCGGACCCGGCTTATCCGGCGTATGAAGCCGCTGTACGCATGGCAGGGGCAACGCCCGTTCCCGTGAAGCTCGAAGAATCCAAACAATTCCGATTTGACCTCAGCGAACTCGCGCGCCAAATCACACCACGGACGAAGATGATTGTTCTTAACTCGCCGCAGAATCCGACCGGGGGTGTGTTGACTATAGACGATCTCAGGAAGATTGCCGAACTTGCGCGCAAACATGACGTTCTAATTCTTTCGGATGAGATCTACTCCGAGATTTACTACGGAGAGCGGCCGGCGAGCATCCTCGATGTCCCGAACATTCTCGATCGGGTTCTTTTTGTGAATGGCTTTTCCAAGATTTATGCCATGACGGGCTGGCGGTTGGGCTACGGTGTGGTTCCCGAAGACATGTTTCGGGCAATCGAGCTTTTCGTGAACAATAGCGTCTCGAGCACAGCCACATTTACCCAGCGCGCCGCCTTACAGGCTTTTACGCCGGAAACGGAGAAGGCCACTCAAAAGATGGTTGCCGAATTTCGAAAGCGCCGGGATGTGTTTGCGGACGGCTTGAACCGTATTCCGGGTATCCGTTGTTTGAAGCCGCTTGGTGCGTTCTATCTTTTCCCCAACATCAGCCGCACTGGTGTACCAAGTGACGAATTTGCCAACCGTCTTCTGACCGAGGTCGGCGTTGCCGCTCTGCCCGGAACGGCCTTCGGCGAATACGGGGAGGGGTATCTGCGATTGTCATTTGCGAACTCTCTTGCCAATATTCAATCTGCGCTCGAAAGAATCGAAGGATTTGTAAAACAGCTGTAGCTCGCGATCCGCTATGCCCAATTTCAAAGTTCTCTTGCTCGATGGGATTGATCCTGCCGGCATTGACCTGGTCAAGCGCTCCAAGTTCATCGAGCCTATCGTTCACGACAAGATTTCACGCGACAACTTGATGAGTATCGTGGCCGAGGCGGATGGCATCATCGTGCGCAGCAGCACGCTTGTCGATCGCGAGTTGATGCAAAGGGCCAGTCGCTTGAAAGTTGTCGGTCGTGCTGGTGTAGGTGTTGATAACGTTGATCTCGACGCGGCCACGGAGTACGGAATTCTGGTAATGAACTCGCCGGGCGGCTCCACAACGACAACCGCGGAGCACACCGTTGCCATGCTCTTTGCGCTCGCTCGCAACATTCCCCAGGCCTACGTGACTTTGAGGGGTCGCCAATGGGAAAAAAGCAGGTTTAAGGGAGTGGAGCTTGCGGGTAAAACGCTCGGCGTGATCGGCTTGGGCCGCATAGGAAGCGAGGTCGCGCGGAAATGCCAGGCAATGGGCATGAACGTCATCGCTTATGATCCGTACATCAATCCTGATGCTCATCTTTCCAGCGGCATTGAACTAGTCGAAATCGAAAGTATCTTCGAACAAGCAGATTTCATTACCGTGCATGTTCCGCTCAGCGACACCACGCGCAACCTCATCAACAAGGATACGATTGCGCGGATGAAGGATGGCGTGCGTCTGGTCAATTGCGCCCGAGGCGGCATTATCGACGAACTCGATCTCTACAATGCTTTGAAGGGACAGAAAGTGGCAGGCGCCGCATTCGACGTGTTTGATGTCGAGCCGAATACGGAATCGCCACTGTTGCAACTGGACAACTTCATTGCGACGCCCCACCTGGGTGCGTCTACCGTAGAAGCACAGCGAAGAGTTTCCGAAGACATTTGCAGGCAGGTCTCGGATTACCTGCTGAAGAATACAGTGGACGGCGCTTTGAATTTCCCACGTTTGGACGCTGGCACCGTCGAACGATATCAGCACTTTGTGGATCTGGCGGTCCGGTTGGCGACATTTATCGCTCAGATTTGCGGCGGTCGAATGCAAACGGTGTCGATCCGATACTCCGGCGAAGTTTGCGACATGAACTTGAATTACCTGACGTCATTGATAGTCCGGAGCCTTTTAATGCCCGTTCTGCGGGAAGGCGTAAACTTGGTCAATGCAATGCACGTCGCAAAACAGCGCGGCATCAGGGTTCAAGAGACGCGTGTGCCGGCGCCTGAGAATTTTACGAACCTCATTCTGATCGAACTCAAGACAGACCTGGAATCTCACCGAGTTTCCGGAACTGTGTTTACGGACAAGCTTCCACGAATCGTGAACATCGATGGCTATCCGCTGGAGGTCGTGCCGCGTGGGAACATGATCTTTTTCACGAATAACGACAAGCCGGGCGTCATTGGAGCGATCGGAAGCGTACTCGGCAGATGCAGCGTCAACATCGCAGGAATGCATTTGGGTCGCGAACATGAAGGCGGAAAAGCCCTGGCGCTTCTGTTGGTAGACAACCCGGTGGACAAAGAGGTTATTGAGCAATTCCGGCAGGTTCCGAATATCTTGTCCGCCAAGGTGGTCCATGTATAGTGTCCGACTGAGGAACTTGGATTAAAATTTTGTGGTGAAAAACTTTCTTGTTGTTCCGTTAATACTGCTACTTTCAGTCCAAAAGCCGGTCAAGAAACCCGACGTCCATCCTGATTTCCAGTTTGGTTCATATCCGTGGTCACGAACCGCCGACGCGCTCATGAAAGACGAACTGGCACGGCAAACTGTCGTTGCGTATGCACAAGGATGGTCTGTCGATAAAATCGCGAAAATGTTGAAAGTCTCGGCAAGCGATGTTTCCAAAACGTCGGACAAGCTCGAAGATGAACATCTTGCCGGGCGCAGGGACGAGTACGATACGACGGCATTCATGCCTATCGTACGCGAAAGAGATTTGGATCGGATGAGAGAGCCGTTACGTCGGCATACACAAGAATTCACGAAGCTGCTCCTCGATAACTGGAAAGATATCGAATCGATGGTGAATTCGCTCGACGGCGCGAAAGATGGTCCGAAAGGCCGCGTGATGTACGAAGCCGTTGTCTCCGGTGTTCTTCTCGGCGGTCTGATGGATGCGTTTTACGAAGACAAAACTCTCATGCCGCCTCCGCCGCGTCGGGGTAAATCGGATCGATATTTTGCCTGGATGGTTGAAAGCAATCCGGGAGCTGCAGGAAAGTTGCGTCGCGAGCTGCGCGAATCTGCCGGTTATCGCGTTGTCACTATCGGAACCGCACTATCGGAAGAGAAGTTGAATCCCGACGATCTACGCGGCAAAGACACGATTCTTGAAGATGCCGACGCTCGAAAATACCGCACATACATCAGCGTTTTGTCGCGCGACAAGTTGCTGCCTTACTTCAAGGCCCACCGTCCCGAGTTCATCAAGCTGGGTGCATTGCTCTCCTCAGGCCGCGACGTTGCTTTTGCGGAATTCTTCGCCTGGTACTACAACACCATCGCGAATAGCGTGACGGATGCGCTTGTCGCCGATCATCGCATCACTCCGCCGGAAAAGCTGTACACGTACGCGGTCAAAGCTCCGCAGTAGGCGCATGAATTGGGGACAAGGGGTCTGACCCCTTGTGACTGCTAATTAGTGATCGGCAGCCGCACAGTGAAACTCGAACCCAGGCCTGCCTCGCTTCGGCATTCGATCGTGCCATTGTGTGCTTGTGCGATGGCCTGAGCTATTGCCAGTCCAAGCCCGCCGCTTTGGGTTTCCGTCGAGGGTCCAGCACGGAAGAATCGCTCGAAGATGTGCGGAAGGTCTTCCTTTGCGATGCCGATGCCCTCATCTTGAAAACACACACGAACATCGTCTTTTTTTGTGAGCGTAACCAGAACACGTGACCCTGAACGGGAATACTTTATGGCGTTATCGAGGAAAATCAAGAAAAGCTGGCGCAAAAATGTTGCGTCACCGTTGAACTGAACATCCTGCTGAAGGTCACGTTCGATCCGAATCTTTTTGTGATTCGCGAGCGGCATCGCCAAGCCGCAGGATTCTTCCAGAACCTCTTCCAGATATAGGGCCTCCCGCGCAATCCGGAGCTGGCGAGCATCTGCCATCGATAACGTGAACAGGCCATCCACGATTCGGGTGAGTTTTTTCAGTTCCGATTCCATGACTCTCGCGGCATCTTCGTACTCGACAGCAGTTCTCGGGCGCGCGAGAAGCAGCTCCGTTTCACCCTGAAGGACCGAGAGAGGCGTGCGCAGTTCGTGCGAAGCATCTGAAACGAACTGCCGCAGCTGGCCTACAACGGCGTCGATCCTGGCCAGGAGCTGATTTGAATAGAAGCTGAAGACCGCCGCGGTCAGGAGAAGACTTGCCGGTAGCAGCACTAGCGCAAAACGGCGGACTGCCGCCAGCGACTCACTAACTTCGCGCGTCGAGGCTGCGGCTACGAATATCCATGAATTCTCTCCCGCTTGATAGGGAATGAGGCTGGCTCGAATCTCGCCGTTGCTGGATAGACGAATGGTCTGAAATCCCAACTGCAAGCTGACAGGAAGATTTTCGTGCAAATTGCGCGACCGCTGAAGGACCGTGCCGGATGAGTCAAGGACCTCAAAATATTCGTCGGTAATATTCAGCAGATCGACGTCCTTATCGTCAGGATCTAAGGCTATATCGGCGATGATCGGCGCTGCTATTTCGGTAATTTTCCGGTCAAATTGACCGCGGACGACGCGCTGGAACACGACGTACAATCCGGCATACGACACTCCAAGCAACAAACCGGCGGTAACACAAAACAGAACGAGCATTGGCCAGCGGATCGAACGATTGCCGGTCATTCCGAACTCCTCAAGCAATATCCGACGCCATGAACGGTTTGAATAATCTTCGGATCGCTTTCAGTGGAAAGCTTTTGGCGCAGCCGGTTGACGTAAACTTCAACCAGGTTGGTTCCTGGATCGAACTGCATATCCCATACACGCTCGATGATTTCGTTGCGAGGTACGACTTCCGGCGCCCGGCTCATCAAATATTCGAGCAATGTGAATTCTTTAGCCGTGAGCGAAATTGACCGACCGGCGCGCGTCACTCGGCGTCGATGTCTGTCGAGTTCAATATCGGCAAATCGAAGCAGGCGTCCACCTTCAGCAATTCGCCGCCGCGCGAGGGCACGAACACGAGCCAGTAGTTCGGTAATGGCGAACGGCTTCGTCAGGTAATCATCGGCCCCAGCGTCGAGTCCCTCGACGCGCTGTTCGACCAGCGCACGGGCAGTCAACATCAGGATTGGAGTGTCGATATGCGCGGCTCGGAGTTCCCGGCACACTTCGATTCCATTGAGGCCGGGTAATCGAATGTCGAGCAAAATGCTGTCGTAAGAATTGTGAATTCCGAGCTCGATCGCTTTTTCGCCCGTCTCGGCGAGATCGACGTCGTAGGCGTTCTCCTTGAGGGCGCGCATGATGAAACTCGCCACACGGCGCTCGTCTTCGACTACCAGGATCCGCATTACCACGATTATACGATCCGCAAACCCCCGCGTTCGCGTGAGATAAACAAGTATTAATCTTCTTTTCGTTCTCACCTATCGCGTCTTGGGATACGTTTTAGTCCCAGCACGGGCACAAAACAGGAGGATCGATGCGAAAAGTCATGACGTTAGCTTTGTCGGCTCTCTTTGCGATCGCGGGACTTGCGGCTCCAACGGGCTACAAACTCCTGAATGAGATCAAGATCGGCGGCGAGGGCGGTTGGGACTACCTCACGCTGGACAATTCTGCACGGCGGTTGTATGTATCGCACGCCACGCATGTGGTTGTTGTAGATCCAGACGCCGGAAAGGTCGTTGGTGATATCGCGGACACGCCTGGAGTGCATGGCATTGAGGTTGTTCCGGGCCTCAATCGCGGCTTTATCAGCAACGGGCGTGGGAACAACGTGACAATCTTCGACCTGAAAACATTCAAACCGATCAGTCAGGTTTCCACCGGCCAAAACCCGGATGCCATTCGGTATGAGGAGAAGTCCGGCCGAGTCTTCACTATGAACGGCAGGTCGAACGATGCAACAGCAATCGACGCGAAAAGCGGGATGGTTGTTGGCACCATCCCAATGGGTGGCAAGCCGGAATTTGCTGTCGCAGATGATAAAGGTCACATCTACACCAACGTCGAAGATACAAGTGAGATTGTCGAGATTGATGCCGCAAAGGCGACCGTGACGAAACGCTATTCGCTGAAGCCTTGCGAAGGACCGTCGGGCCTGGCGATTGATTTGAAAAAACGCAGGCTCTTTTCAGTCTGTGGCAACAGGCTGATGGCGATCTCCGACCCCGATGCTGGAAAGGTCCTGGCGACGCCGGCCATCGGTCAAGGTCCGGATGGCGCGGCTTTCGATCCCAGTACCGGCTACGCATTCAGCTCGAATGGCGACGGTACGTTGACCATCGTTCAAGAAATGGGCGGAAAGTGGGAAGTTTTGGACAATGTTGCGACACAACGTGGAGCACGGACGATCACTCTCGATCCGAAGACCCATCATCTGTACCTGCCGGTTGCCGAGCCTATGCCGGCCCCGGCCGGTCAGCGCGCGCGTGGATTCCTTCCGGATTCGTTTAAAGTGTTGGTAGTAGGAAAGTGAGGACTATGCTGACGAAGGCGGGTGCCTATACGGTTCTCTTCCTTTTCACAATATCGCCGCTACTCGCACAGAAGGCCGAGACCTCGCCTGCGTTTCAGCTGGTTCAGCCACAGGGACAGGCAGCCCCACCGCCCCTGATTACTCTGCAGGATGCGCTGGATCGCGCAACGAGACTCGATGTGCAGTATCAACTGGCCATTTCGAACGCAGGGATTGCCCGTGAGGATCGAGTGCAGGCGAGAGCAGCTCTCCTGCCGGGTATCAGTCAGACGACGCAGCTGCTTCAAACTCAAGGCAACGGTATTACGCCAAACGGCCGATTCGTCACCAATGATGGCGTTCACGTTTACCGGTCATGGGGCGTCGCGCGTCAAGAGATTTCCGCCGAAACATTCTTGAAATCAACTTATCAACGAGCTCAGGCAGGCGAGGCCTTAGCAAATGCACGGGTCGAAATCGCGCAACGAGGATTGGTCCTGACCGTGACCAGGAACTATTACACATTTCTCACGTCGCAACGGAAGTATGGGACTGCGCAGCAATCGGTTCAGCAGGCGCAGCGATTCCTGGAGATCACACAACAGCAGGAGAATGCCGGACAAGCTGCTCACAGTGACGTGGTGAAGGCGCAAATCCAGTACGAACAGCAGAGGCAGGCGTTTCAGGAAGCCACCCTCGGTGTGGACAACGCTCGTTTGAATCTTGCAGTGCTGTTGTTTCCGGACTTTAACGAGAACTTTAACGTGGTTGACGATCTGGATTCAGCCCAGGCACTGCCGCCGTTTCCTGAAATCCAGTCGATGGCGGCGGAAGCGAACCCGGAGCTCCGTGCAGCCCAAGCGGCACTTCGCCAGGCATCGTTCGATGTGCGCGTGGCCAAAAATGCCTTTCTTCCTGCAATCGCGATCGATGCAGTTTATGGTATCGAGGCCAACGCTTTTGCCGTGCGCAGCAGAGCTGCAGCGTTTCCCGAAGCCGGCGTCCTCCCGAATCTTGGCTTTTTCATTACCGCAAATTTCACATTGCCGGTTTTTGACTGGGGTATACGGCAGAGTAAAGTCCGTCAGGCGGAGACGCGCGAGCGCCAATCGCAAGTCGAGTTGACCCAGACGCAACGAGTGCTGCTCGCGAACCTGTACTTGTATTACAACGAAGTGTTGACCGCGCGTGCTGCCGTCGATGTATCGAGGCGCGCGGCGGAGCTTTCGACAGAGAGTTTGCGATTAGTCAATCTAAGATACCAGGCGGGGGAGTCCACGGCCTTGGAGGTCGTCGATGCTCAAAAGACGCTCGTGGATACCCACAATGCTTATGACGATGCCCAAACGCGGTATCGTGTAGCATTGTCGCAGTTACAGACGTTGACGGGGAAATTTTAGAACTTGCAGATATGAGACATCACAGAGACACAGAGACACAAAGGCACAGAGGCGCGCGATTAAGGATGTTTTGTTCGCGCGCCTTTGTGCCTTTGTGTCTCTGTGTCTCTGTGATGTCTTTAATAAGTTGCTCTACGAAAAAAGAAGGACCTGAAGCCGCAGAGCACGTCGTTACTGTCGATGTTGCACCGGTCGTGACTTCCCCGATCTCGCTCAAGGTTACAGCGGATGCTCTCTTATACCCGCTACAGCAAGCGGCAATCGTTCCGAAGATTTCCGGGCCTGTGAAGAAGTTCTATGTCGACCGCGGATCTCGTGTCCATGCGGGACAGTTTTTGGCCGAATTGGAAAACCGGGATCTTGTCAGCGCAGCCGCAGAGAGTCACGCCGCGTTTGAGCAAGCCGAGGCAAATTATCAAACTGTGGCCCGAGGCACTGCTCCGGAAGAGTTGCAGAAAACGGAACTCGACGTCCGCACCACGAAGGGCGCCATGGAGGCGCAGCAAAAGCTCTACGAGAATCGGCAGTCTCTATATCGCGAGGGCGCCATTTCCCAAAAGGATGTGAACGACGCGCAGGTGGCGCTAGCGCAGGCAAGAAGTCAGTATGAGCAGGCTGTGAAGCATCTGGAGACCCTGCAATCCGTGTCAAAAGAACAGTCGATCAAGGCAGCGGCTGCGCAACGCGATGCGGCGAAAGCTCGTGCCGATACTGCAGAAGCGCAGCTCAGCTACTCGCGAATCGTAAGTCCGATCGATGGCGTCGTGACCGACCGTCCGCTCTTCGCCGGAGAAATGCCCCCCAGTGGTGGACCGATCATCACAGTCATGGACGTCTCGCAGGTCATCGCCCGCGCGCATGTCTCACAGTCAGATGTTAAGGAACTCAAAGTCGGCGATGCGGCGAACATACTACCGGCGGATGGGAGCGCTAAGGTTGCCGGCAAAGTCACGGTTATCAGCCCAGCGCTCGATCCCACAAGCACGACTGTCGAGGTGTGGGTGCAGTCGC
>DATFXZ010000538.1:0-14158 GCA_035315305.1 Terriglobia bacterium
CCCGAAGAAATGGCAGCTCAACGCGAGAAATTCCTGAGCGGGGCACGCGCCAAGGCTTTCAAGGATGAAAAGAAAATCACTCGCATTTTCGATCTGATGGAGCAGTTCGCCGGTTACGGTTTCAACAAATCGCATTCGGCCGCGTACGCCGTTCTTGCATATCGGACTGCATACCTCAAGGCGAGGCATCCGCAATACTTCATGGCAGCATTGCTGACGAGTGAACGCAGCAATCAGGAAAAAGTGGTGAAGTACATCAACGAGTGCCGTGACATGGGAATCGCCATTCTCCCGCCGGATATCAATTCCAGCGACGTGAACTTTACCCCGACTCAGAGCGGCATTCGATTCGGATTGGCAGCTATCAAGAACGTCGGCGAAACTGCGATCACCTCTATCGTCGCAAATAAGCCTTTCAAGTCGCTCTTCGATTTTTGTGAGCGAGCCGACTTGCGTACGGTGAACAAGCGAGTTGTTGAAAGTCTCATCAAAGCCGGTGCATTCGACAGTCTCGATCAAGATCGGGCGCTCTTGTACGCGAACATCGATCGAGCGATGGATTGGGGGCAGCGTAAACAGCGAGAAAAAGAAATCGGGCAAGGAGGTCTGTTTGGAATGATGTTCGGCGGGGTCGATGAGCCGCAGAGCCTGGATCCGGCCGAGTCCTGGCCCGAGGGTTTGAAGCTCAAACATGAGAAGGAGACTCTAGGGTTCTATATTACGGGTCACCCGCTTCGAAAGTACGCAAATGAAGTGAAGACATACGGAAATGCAACTACCGGTGTCTTGTCGGAAAAACCATCAGGCTTCGATATCGCTATCGGCGGGCTCGTTTCGGCGCTGCGGGTCATGCGCACAAAGAAAGGCGAATTGATGGGGGTGGTCCTTCTGGAAGACTGGGAAGGCGTGGTCGAGGTACTTGTTTTCCCGGAAACCTACACGAAAGCGCAAAAGTTACTGGACATCGATACACCGATCTTTGTCAAAGGTAAGCTCGACAACGATGAAGCCAATATCAAAATTCTTGCAGCCGACATCTATCCGATGGACCGCATCAAGGAAATTCTGAGCCGTACCGTCACGATTCGCATCAACTCAAGTCTCGCTCCAAGGGACATTGCTGAGAGGCTGCAACCCATCATCGACGAAAAAAGAGGATCGGCTGAGATCATCTTTGAGCTAGAATTTCCGGGCCGGTTTACGGCTTTGGTCCGGCCGAACCCTTACGTCAAAATCTCGCCGGATCGCGAATTCGTGGAGTCCGTTGAACGAATCTGCGGTCGCGACACGGTTCGCCTCGGATAAGCCTCTCTAAAATATGGACCACCTCACAGCGTACCAAAAGGTACAGCTTGCACGGCATCCGCAGCGTCCTTACTTTTTGGATTATGTGGAGCACCTCTGCACGGAATTCATCGAAATCCATGGTGACCGGAAATTCGGCGACGATGCCGCCATTGTCGGTGGCTTCGGTATCTTGCGGAATATACCGGTGTGCGTCATCGGTCATCAGAAGGGAAGAGACACGAAGCAACGCCAGTATCGAAATTTCGGTATGCCGAAGCCGGAGGGCTACCGCAAGGCGCTACGTATCATGAAACTGGCGGAGAAGTTCGACCGCCCCGTGCTGACCTTCATCGACACTCCTGGAGCGTATCCGGGCATCGACGCAGAAGAGCGCGGGCAAGCAGAAGCGATTGCGCACAACCTGCGCGAAATGTCGCGTATTCAGGTGCCCATTATCGCGACAATCACCGGGGAAGGCGGTTCGGGAGGAGCACTTGCAATCGGCGTCGGCGACCGCGTTAACATGCTGGAGTACTCCATCTACTCCGTCATTGCTCCTGAAAGCTGTTCCGCCATTTTGTGGCGAGACCAGCAACATGCGGCCGACGCTGCTGAAGCGTTAAAACTGACGCCGGAAGATCTGAAGAAACATCATCTAATTGACGAGATCATACCCGAGCCCGATGGCGGCGCGCAGAACGATCCTGTCCGAATGGCAAAGTTGCTGAGCGGTGTTCTTGAACGGCAGTTGCGCGAGCTTTCGAAGGTCAGCTCCGAAGATCTGCTCTCCTGCCGGTATAAGAAATTTCGTGCGATGGGCGCCGTCGGGGAGTAATGGTGATCCAATCAGTGATGCGTCGAGTGCCCATGACGCTTCGCGTCTTCAGCCATTTGGATTTCTCCTCGGCCAACAGTCACCTTCGTGACAATGATGATCAGAACAACAACTCCGATCAGGATCGATCCGGAAATTGCTAAAGCGCGTATCACGTCTGGTGCCATCTATTCTCCCTACGTTAATTCAAACGCAATGAAGGATAACTGAAGCTCCGGCGATGCGCAATGGGGCGCTCAACTATCTTTGTAATACAAAGTACTTGACATTGTTCCGCATCGATTCTAAGTTCGTGCTATGAAACCAGCGAAGGTTGTTTCCATTAACGAGCGCGCTATTGAACATCTCAAGTACATCCGCGACACGATGGAACGCGCGGGTTCTTTTACGGCCGTCCCAGGCTGGGGCGGCATCCTGATGGGCGTCAGTGCGCTGATGACCGGGTTGGTTTCAGGCCATCTGCCTTCAAAGAACTTATGGTTTATCAGCTGGCTTGGAGAAGCAGCCGTAGCGCTCGCCATTGGCGGCTGGGCAATGGCGCAGAAGGCGAAAGCGTCGCAATCGGCATTGTTGGACGGACCGGGACGGAAGTTTGCCTTGAGCCTCTGTCCAGGAATGATTGCGGGCGCGGTACTGACCGTTGTGCTGTTCCAGCAACAGTTGTTTGGTTTGATGCCGGGAACGTGGCTTCTTCTCTACGGCGTGTCAGTAGTCACAGGGGGTGCATTCTCCGTGAAGGTTGTACCAATCATGGGTTTGTCTTTTATGGGGTTGGGAACGATTGCTCTGTTCGCACCCATCGATTTGGCCAATTGGTTTATGGCGGCAGGATTTGGCGCGCTCCACATCATTTTCGGAGTCGTGATCGCAAGGAGGTATGGTGGCTAGATCCCATAAGGCAGAGGCTCATTCAAGGCCGCAGAACTCCCGTGCTCGGCCGGCGCAAAGCAGAGCCGCGGACCTGGACCGACTGATCCACGAACCGATACGCCTCGGCATCGTGAGCGCTCTCGCCGTCAATGACACGATGACGTTTAACGAACTGAAAGATCTTTTGAAGACGACCGACGGCAACCTCAGCGTCCACGCACGGAAGCTCGAGGAAGGGCAGTACGTTGCGTGCGAAAAATATTTTGCCGGGCGAGTGCCCAGAACTGAATATCGGCTGACAGCCGCCGGCAGGCGAGCGTTGGAAACCTATCTAGAACACATGGAAGCCTTGATTCGGGCCACAAGAGAGACATGAAATCGAAATTGGAAGATTTGGCGCTGCAAACGACCGAGAAGCAGCAGCTGATCAATATCACGCCGAGGGTAAAAGAAGCCGTGGCCGATTCCGGTATCAAAAACGGTTTTATCGGGTTGTTCTCGCAACACACGACGGCCGCATTGACGGTCAGCGAATTTCAGAATGCGTTGATGGATGACATCGCCGGCTTTTTACGCCATGTGATAGCGGAGGATCTGCCGTATAAACACAACTCGCCGGAATTCTCTGACTGTGATCGGAAGAATGCGGCTTCGCACCTGCGCAGTCTGCTGTTCAGCAATAGTGTTGTGCTGCCGGTGTGCGAAGGCGAGCTGGTGTTAGGGCAATTCCAGAGCGTGATCCTGGCGGAGATGGATGGTCCGCGGGAGCGAAACCTTAAAGTTCAGTTTTTAGGGGAGTAGCCACAAAAAGGCACAAAAGCCGGAAAAAAGGGGTCTGACCCCTCTCGCTGAGCAGGCCGCAATCAGTAATTATTTACGTCTCGTTTCGTGGGAGGAGTCAGACCCGGTTTTTTTCTTTCTGGCTTTTGTGCCTTTTGTGGCTTTAGAACGGGATATCGTCGTCTGTTATCGTGCTTGTACTGGTATTGGTATTGGACGCGCTCACGCTGCTTCCTGCGACACCTTCCGCGGCCGCGGCGCGCCGCTGACCTGCCGCGCCTTCCGGAGCGCTGCCAAGCATGACCATGTCGCGCGCCCGGATCTCGGTAATCTTTCGCTTGATGCCTTCCTGATCGTCCCATTCGCGGGTTTGCAAAGCACCTTCGATGTAGACCTGCTTTCCTTTGGCCAGATACTGATTGCAGATTTCAGCCAAACGGTCCCACACCACGACATTGTGCCATTCGGTTTTTTCCTGGCGCTCACCCGAAGTCTTGTCGTTCCAGACGTCGGACGTTGCGATCGAAAACCGGCAAAACGGCGTTCCGCTTGCGGTGTATTTCAGCTCGGGATCTTTTCCAAGCCGGCCAATCAGAATTACTTTGTTCACAGAGTTTGCCATGCAGCTCCTTAATTTGCCTCGACCCCTACCGTCCCGGTGTCCGCGGCCGCTGAGACTGAAGTTCTTTAAGCTTCAACTGTGCCGTGCTCGATTCACTCGTGTTCGGATATTTCTTCACGACTTCATTCAACGTTTGGGTTGCTTGCGACTGGTTTGTTTCGGCTAGGGCAAGGCCTTTCTTCAAGAGGGCGGCCCTAATTTTGTCGTTATCGGGAACCTTCTGCAAGACAAAATCGTACTCGGCAAACGCGAGTTCGTATTTCTTTTGAGCGGTCAACGCGTCGCCGATTCGGAGATGCGCGTCTGCACTGCGAGGATCGTCAGGATACTTCGATAAAAAGTCCTGCAGGCCGCGTACGGCGAGATCCCAATTACCCACGTTGTAGTCGGAGTTCGCAGTACGCCACAGATCGTCGGGTCCGGCAAGGGGTTCCGCTGGATTCTTTAGAGCTGTCAGTTCCCGGGCGATGGAATTGATCTGTGACCGTGCGGACGACAGACTTTCCTCCATCTCTTTCACCGTGCCGTTCAGTGTTGTCAGGACGGTGCGCATTTCGCGCGTAGTGGCATCATCTTGCGTTTTCAAACCGTCGACCGTTTGGTTCATTTTCTGCATACCGCCGGCGAGTGTATTCACCTGATCGGCCATCTTCTCCATGAGTCCCTTGATGAGCGCGTTGTCTCGATCAACGGTGGTCTGGAGTTGATTGACGCGCTGCGTCACGTCAATCATGTCTTTTTGAAGCTGCAAGATATCCCGGTTTTGGGAATAAGCGGGACCTGCCGCTAAAACCATCAGCAAGGTCCCTATAAAAACCATCAGTCGGATATTCAAGATTTATCCCTCACTTAATTTCCGCTAGAGGCTCAATTCATCTGCGCGAAGTGGGCTCGGCGGTTCTTGGCGAAGCACTCTTCGGTTTCCTCGCGGCATAACGGCCGCTCTTCGCCGTAGCTTACCGTGTTTATGCGATTCGCCGCCACACCTTGAGCGACCAGGAACTCTTTTACGACATTCGCACGGCGGTCGCCGAGACCGAGGTTATATTCTTCACTGCCGCGGTCGTCGCAGTATCCTTCGATCGTAAACCGAACATTCGCGTTAGTCTTGAGCCATGAGGCGTTCTTTTTAAGAACATCTACCATTTCTGGCCTGAGGTCCGCCTTGTCGTAATCGAACAAGACATCCGACACATTCTGGGCAAGACCACCACTGCTTACGTCAGGTCGCCGCGGCGGCTCTACTGGTGTGGTTGATGCCGCAGGAACGTTCACAGTCACTCTGGCGATATCGCTGGCGGTACCGCCGGGACCCGTTGCAGTGGCCGTATAGGTGACGGAGGATCCAGGAGTCACCGCACGGTTGCCCGTCACAGAAACCGTACCGAGTTCCGGCGTAATAGTGACGCTCCCAGCATTACGCGCCTCCCATGTCAATGTCGTCGACCCTCCCCTCTCAATTGTTGCCGGTTCCGCACGCAGCGTAATTGCGGGTGCTGGAGCCGCCGGCGGTGGTGTCACGGGTGGTGGAGGCGTCGGCGCTGCAGCCGTCTTTTTGCCGCCGCAACCAACAAGGAACAACATCCCGAAAAGAAACAGCGCGAGCAAAACACTCTTCATGTGTGTCAGTCTCATTAGCGAAATCTCCTTACTTAAAGAATCCAGACCATGCGGGTCCTGTGTTATTTCCCGCATTTGTGAGCTGGCGAATTTTGGTGCCATCAAGAATCATTGAAAAAATTTGCTTCGTTCCCGTGCGCGAGGACTCAAAAGCAATGTGGCGGCCGTCGGGCGCCCATGTCGGCTTCTCGTTGCTGCCGGCGTCGGATGTAAGCTGGGTATTCTGACCCGTTGTCAGGTCATGAATATAAATATCGAAATTCGATCTCGCCTTTTGCCACGCGAAGGCGATGCGTTGGCCATCCGGCGACCATGCAGCATTAACGGCGTGTCCGCCTTCTTCGATAAGACGGCGAACATTGGTGCCTTCCGCATCCATGATATAGATCTGAGGACTTCCGCTGCGATCGGATGTGAAAGCGATTTCCCTACCGGTACGCGGATTCCACACGGGAGAGATATCAACTCCCTTACTTACCGTCAGGCGCCGCAGATTCTTTCCATTCCAATCTGCAACATAAATTTCCATGTCGCTTCCATCACGGCTAGTTGCGAATGCAATCTTGCTGCCATCAGGGGACCAAGCCGGGGTAGTTGTTGTACCTCCGGGTCGCTCGAATGTATAGGGGCGATTGTCGCTTCGGGACAAAATCTCGATATCCGGTATTCCACGGCGATAACTGGTAAATGCGATTTTTTCGCCATCCGGTGACCACGCCGGCGTCAGGACCGTGGACTTGTATGCAGTCAATGCATGGGCACTGCTGCCGTCGTAATCCATCGTATACAGTTCCTTCACGCCGGGAGTTCTCTCGGAAATGTACGCGATGCTCGTCTGCGCGATGCCTTTGCCGCCGCTAATCAAGTCCACAATGGCATCGGCGAACTTATGAGCAATGAAGCGCGCGCCTTCGTCGGTATCGTCGCTCTTGTATCGCTGGCCGATGGCTTCGCGGTTTTGCGTGGCTTTGAGGTCCCACAGGCGCGCTTCGACCGACATGCTGCCATTACCGGCTTGAATGCTGCCAAACGCGATGAACTGCGCATCGACTGCGGGAGCTGTCCAGGCTTCAGGCTTAATGTCGCCAGGGCCTGCGAATTTTCCGAGCGGGTAGAGGCTGCGGCTCACCAGCGTCAATCCGCCTGCATAGTCGAGGTCATCCCACAGGACCTTGTTAAAGATCGCCAATAGGGCGGCCGTTTTCGGATCCGAAGAGGCGGATTGAAATTCCGGCACCGCGATCTTTACGCCAATGACGCCCTGGTTGGTTCCCGTGCGGATTTGAGCCGCTCGCTTTGGTGCGGCCACTGCAAGAGCGACCGAAATGAGCAGAAACAGGAGTGTGAATTTTCTAGTCATCGTGAATACTCGAAATAAAAAACAACGTTGACTTTACCCCCTCGGTAATCCGCCGGAAGCTGGGGCAGGGGATTTGAAGCGCGAACGGCGCGCTCGGCAGAGCGATCTAACGACGGGATTCCGCTCGACTGCTGCACGCCAAAATTGCTGATCGTTCCATCACGCTCGATATCGAACGTGACGTAAACGCGCGGCGCCTTTTGGATGCGCGTATCCACCATCGACTTCAACCAATTGTTGGAAATCGCCCGAGTGATCGCGTTTACGTATGTGCTGTACCGGTCACCGAAACCAGCATCCCCAAATCCGATCCCCGCCTCGCCCGCTCCCGTGGAGAATTGACCGTAGGTCATGGCAGGTCGTCCTCCTTGTCCGTACGGAATTGCATTCGTCGGCGGCGGCTCTGGCGGCGCAGAAGATTTCGCAGCGGGCGGCGCCGGCGGTTTCGGTTTTGGCTTTGGTGTTGGCGTCGTTTTGACAGGGGCCTTCGTTTCTGGAATCGGCTCTGCAGCCTTGTCTGGAGGCGGAGGAGCCGGTTCTTCACTCTTGTAGAATCCCGGGGACTCATTCGCCGGCGCGTCTTCGTTAACCACCGCAGGCGTGGGGAGCGCAACTCCCGAAATATTTGCCACAACCTTGACGCTGATACCGCCGGAACCGCCCGTGGGATTTCCCCATGCCGGACCGAGTGCTGGGAAGAGGTTTGGCGAAAACAATACGGCCGCAACGAGCGCTCCGTGCAAGAGCACGGATCCAAAAAGCCCACGGTCGAGTCGATCGCCTTGCAGTGTCATTTCTTTGTCTGCGCCAGCGGTTGCGTGACGATGCTGATGTTCACAATGCCGGCAAGTGTCAAACGCTCCAAAACAGTCGCGACCGTCTGAAAGGGAACAGACTGATCGGCCCTTAGGTAGACGCTCTGGCGGGTCGGGTCCAATAGCTTCACCCGGATTTTGTCCGCAAGTTCATTGACGTTGACTTTTTCGTTTTGGAGGTACAGCGTCTGTTCTTTATCAATCGAGACAATCAGCTTTTCCTCCGCCAGTTCTCGCACTACCTGAGTCTTTGGAACGTTCACATCGATACCAGACTGGAGCACAGGCGCCGTCACCATAAATATGATCAGCAACACGAGAACGATATCGATGAACGGGATCATATTGATCTCAGCCAGCGTCGTCTGTGTTCTGCCTTCTCGTGTTGTGATTGCCATCAGACTGTGGCCCTCTCTTCGATGGCGGCGAGAATTTCCGTTTGGAGTTCATCCAATTGTCCACCGAGATTTCGGATCTGATAGACAAAATGGTTGTAGAAAATCACCGCCGGAATTGCGGCGAACAAACCAAAAGCAGTTGCAATCAGCGCATCGGCAATTCCGGGTGCAACCGCTCGAAGTGTGGCCGTGTTCGCATTGGCGAGCCCGGCGAACGACGTCATGACACCCCAAACGGTGCCGAATAATCCGATGAAAGGCGCTACCGATGCGGTTGTCGCCAGGAAATTCATCCTTTTTTCCAACCGCGTGAGTTCCGCTGATGAAGCATGCTGCACCATGCGTTGCAGAGCCCGGACGGATGCCGTGTTTCTGTCGGCAGCGACGTTAAAAACCGGGACCAGTGGTGTAAAGCGCAGGGTCTCTAAAGCTGTGCTGATTTCGGACAGACTTTTACCGCGGCGAAAAATTTTCCAGAACGTGGCTGATTCTCGTCTGATTTTGCGTAGCAGAAAAGCTTTCGAGAGGATAATACCCCAAGACCAGATAGAGAAAATGAGCAGAAGTCCCAGAACAAACCGCGTGACCGGGGTCGTCTGTCTGAGGACCTCGATCAGATTTAGTTCATTCAAGTTCGTTTCCTCAACAGGTTAAAAATTAATCCTTCGGCATTGAAAGATCAACCTCGATGGCTTATAACGCCCGAGTATGCTGCGGTTTCTTCGCATCCGAAATTTTGCCCTCATCGATCAGCTCGAACTTCATTTCGAAGAAGGTTTTAATCTCCTTTCCGGTGAAACCGGAGCCGGAAAATCGATCATCGTAGACGCTCTTGGATTGCTGACGGGATCGAAGGCGTCCGCTGAAATGGTTCGCACCGGAGAGAGCCGCGCCATCATCGAAGCGATCTTCGAAATGGATGTGCGTCCCGCCCTGGATCGGCTTGGACTCGATGGCGAAGGGGCTGAGCTCATTATTCGGCGCGAAATCTCTTCTGACGAACGAAATCGTGTTTACGTCAACAATCAACCTACTACAGTGTCGGCTTTGCGCGAACTCGCTCCGCTCCTGTTGGATATTCACGGGCAGCACGAGCAACAGACCCTGCTTGACCATTCTAGCCAACTTGCGCTGATCGATGCTTACGCTGAATCGACGACCCTCGCCTTCAAGGCTCGCCAGCTGTATACCGCCGCCGAACGGGCACAGGCCGAACTTGCCGAACTGACGGCCGAGCACGCGCGCAAACTCGAGCGGCTTGATCTCCTGGCCTTTCAGCATGATGAAATACAAAAAGCCGATCCCAAACCCGGCGAAACGGACTCTGCCCGGCAGCGACTGAACACCCTATCCAATGCCGGAAAATTGCTCGAAGCCGCGGCGCGAGGATACGAGAGTTTCTACGAATCCGAAGCTTCCGTACTCTCCGCGATCGCCCAGAATGAACGCGCGATCCGCGACGCCGCACAGCACGATTCCCGGCTGCAGCCCATCGCAGAACAGATCGAAACAGCAAGAATCTCGATTCAAGACATTGCGTACGCACTCCGAGATTACGCCGAGCAAATAGAGGCAGACCCGCGAGAGCTTGAGCGTGTCCAGACGCGATTGGCGGAACTCGAACGATTGCACCGGAAATACGGACCAGACCTCTTGGAGCACGTTGACAAGGTAAGACGCGAAATGGACAGCATAGGTCTGACGGAGACAAAAAAAGAACAGCTGCAGGCCGAAATTTCCGGCATTAGACAACAGTATACGGAAACGGCGCTTCAGCTCAGCAAGAAACGGAGGGCCGCTTCCAAGAAACTCGAGGCGGCTGTAGAGCAGCAGCTGAGGTCGCTGGCGATGCCTCACGCGCGTTTCATGGTCGCTTGGACCGATGTTTCACCAGGACGCGCAAGCGGCATCGACCGCCCGGAGCTCTTGATTTCGGCAAATCCTGGAGAAGAACCGCGGGCTCTTGAAAAGATCGCTTCAGGCGGCGAACTGTCGCGCGTGATGCTGGCGCTGCGAACTGTTCTGGCGGTCGATGATACGCGGAAGACGCTCGTCTTCGATGAAGTGGATGCGGGTATCGGTGGAAAGGCAGCTGAAACAGTGGGCCAGAAACTGAAGGAACTATCCGCCCGATATCAAATTTTTTGTGTCACGCATCTGGCGCAAATCGCGGCCTTCGCCGATCATCAATATCGTATTGACAAGCTCATCCTCGACGGACGATCCGTTACACGCGTAGAGGCATTGACCGGCGAAGCACGAATTGAAGAACTCGTGCGCATGATGAGCGGATCACGGGTTACCGATGCGGCGCGCGCGCACGTCAAGGAATTGTTAAAGGCTGTAAGACTGTAGGGGCTCGATATCGGCATTCCGCCTTGCAAAGAAGACTGGAATGAATATATTTTGCAGTAAAGTACCGTTCCGAGGAGGAACCCGTGGAAGTTGAAATGAAAATCCGGGGCCTGATGATGGATCCAATAACCAATATGCCCATTGTGATCCTAAAGGAGGCCGCCGGAAGCGCAGTCCTCCCGATTTGGGTCGGTGTCTATGAAGCTAATGCCATTGCTTTGGAAATCGAAAAGGTCGTGACACCGCGACCCATGACTCATGATCTTCTTAAGAATGTCCTGGTCGGTCTCGACGCTGCAGTACGAAAAGTGGTGGTTACGTGCATCAAGGATGACACGTTTTATGCGGTTATTTGGCTCGAACGTACGGGTACGCTAGTGTCCATCGATTCCCGTCCGAGTGACGCTCTCGCTCTTGCACTGCGCATCGATTGCCCCATCTACGTCGAAGAAGAAGTTTTGAAGTCGTCCAAAAGCCAACCAGGTTCAGCGGATCGCATCAAAGATGAAGAGCTACGCCGGTTATTAGAAAACCTTCCAGACGAAGATCTCGGCCGCTACAAGATGTAACTGCCCTCAGCGTTTCTGAATGATTGCAAGCGCGCGCTTGATTTTCGATACATTAGCGCCGCGTGGATGAACCAAATATCGCGGCTTCCAAATGGGCCGGAAGGTCTCGATTTGCGAGCGATCGATTGTCGCGGGCGTCAAGCTTGCCTCTTCAAATCCAGATTGTTTTAGAAGTCGCAACGACTCTGCGACAAAGGCCCTCACTATTTCCGGAGGCGCGTATCGACGTTGGCGAAGGAGATCGAGCACAGCCGCCCGTCCGTTTCTGTAGGGCAACCACGTTGAAAACGTCAAGATGTGATGTCGGTTGCCGAGAACAAAAACAGGTCCACGCGCGAGTTCCTCGAGTGAGAAGTACCCGATCGTAAAACCCATTTCACGCATGTGACGGACTTCCAGCCAATCTTCCGTCACTTCTTCGAGCTGCTCATCGATGAGACGGTCCCTGTCGCGAGACCGATCATACTGGTGGACTATCCCAAGTTCTGCGATCGGCGTTGTGAGGGTCAGCGATTGTAAATTCACGATGGCTTCTTCAGCGACGCCGGACGCCTCGAGTTTCAGCTGGCGATAGACGGGGAGACGTTCTTCGGAAGCGAAGTAAATACACGGCATCAAGCTATGCCGCTCGCAGTGCAAGATGTAATCCGCTACCGCGTTCGAGAATAGATCATCAGGTGCCATCGGATCGCCGCAAGCCAAGGCGATTGACCCGCGCGTAGCATAGGCGACCAGACCCTGCCCATTTGCGACCAGGAGATGATGCTTGTCCCGTTGGATCGCAAAAGGAGCAACGGATTCATTGCCATGCTGCTGAAATATCTGCGCGATGGCTGCTTTAGGAGCCTCGAGCCGATCTCGCCTGATGAAGGGACGCAAGATCAATACGAGGATGTACAGCCGCGCCATCCACGCAGCCACGTGTAGTGAATTGAGGAACAGGCGGGCATAGCGGGTTTCGGGTACAACTTCCGGCCTAAGAATCAGGACCCCGCCTCGAACCGCTTCAGTCACCGGTGTGGCGTTATGCGGCCATTTGAACTGATTCGAAGTCGCTGCGAATCCGGTCATACCGTAAAAGAAAACCAGCAGCAACAGCAATGGTGTAGCCAGCAGTCCTTTTCTCAATGAAGCGGGATCGGTCCTTGTGTAGAACCGCCGGCGGAAATAGATCAGGTAAGACAGGAGCGTCAGTGCGACGAGTGAGTTCTGAATGTCCAAGCCGCTGGTCACATGCAGCAGCAGAGAAAAGGACAATGCGATCACAGCCACCCACCAGGCCAACTCCTTCCGTCTTGCTAGATTTCGCGTGACCTGGAGAAGGGCAACGCCAGTGAACAGCATCAGCGTACGGCTTCCTTGAGAGACTTCCAAAGGAAGCCAACTTCGAACACCACGGAGCATGGCTTCAGAACTGGGCAATATGGCCGCGAGAATATTCAGCGCGCCCATCAGACCCATCACGAAAGGTAACGCGTTGTGAAGATCGGACCACTCCAGGTTTTGGAAAATCGAGCGGAATCCGCGAATGTGGCGCCAAGCGAGAAAAATAGCGATCGTAAACAGCGCGATGACCAACCCAACAGTTATCGAGTACTGACGCGCACCGCGAATGAAGACTGTGGCTTTCTCGCCGAAGTAATAGCCTGCAATCGCTGTCGGAACTACCCACAAAATCCCGGCAAAAATGTTGATGATCATGAACCGCACGGCGGGCATACCGAATGCTCCACACGCCGCGGGAATGACGATGCGAAAACCGAATAGGAAGCGGCTTATTAAAAGCAGCCAATTGTCCCGCGCCCCGACCCACCTGATGATTTTCCGATAAGCGGATTTTTCCGGAAATCTTCCCTCGAACCAACCGCGGCCGCGAACGCGCGCAGCTGTGTAATAGAACTGAGCACTGAGCGTGTTGGCAGCAAGCGCAACCAGAGCGACTGTTCCGATGTTGAAGTAACCCCGGCTCGCAAGAAACGAGCCCGCAATGAGAACAGCTTCGCCCTCGATGATGACGCCAGCAAACAGCAGCAGGTAACCGTATTTGAGGAGTAGGAGCTCCACTCTAGATCCCGGTTATCTTGATTCCACTTTCTTTTACTTTGTTTGCTTTGTTAATCGAAAGCAAGAGCACTGTCAAATGCTCGAGATGTCCGGCAACTTCAATCGGGCCGGCATCGACGGGATTCAGACGGATCGACCTTATCAGATCCATGACGTCGGCTTTGCGATGTGGTCCGCCGGCGACAAGAACGTCCTGCGAAGCGGCCGGATCGCGAAGAATTCGATGCGAAACCGTGTGAAATGCTGCGAACGTGGCGGCTTCAGGAACGAGCGTCGTCGTTTCTTCAGCTGCGGAAGTGCCCGACTCGGTCTTGATCCGAAGAATATTCGCCGGATCAATCGGAACCGTTGCGTCAACGAGGATCTTGCCTCTCAGTTCGTGCTTGAGTGGTTCCAGTAGAACCCGATGACCGCTGTAGGGAACCGACACCAAAGCCACAGCACACCATGCAGCGGCATCGAGGTTCGACGTACCACGGACCTCATCGCTTATCGATTTCGCCGCTTCCAGTGCTTTGGCGCCGTCTCGGGATCCTATTGTTACCTCGTGTCCGCTTCGATGAAGTCGATTTGCAAGCGCCAA
>DATFXZ010000539.1:0-23858 GCA_035315305.1 Terriglobia bacterium
GTGAAGGTCAACGTCCGGGTTCTCGCCGCGACGAATAAGAAGCTGAAAGAAGCGGTTCTTAAAGGAGAATTCCGCAACGATCTATACTTCAGGCTGAATGTGATCAAACTGGAAGTTCCGCCGTTGCGAGAACGCCGTGAAGACATTCCGCTGTTATGCAATAACTTCCTGGAAAAATATCGCGAACGCTATCAAAGTCCCGTTACGCAGTTTCCAAAGGATCTCATGGAAGCCTTCCTTCGGTACGATTGGCCGGGTAACGTGCGGCAACTCGAGAATATCGTTAAGCGGTATCTCATTCTTCCCGATGGCGACATCGCTGCGGAGTTGCGCAGCAACTCACCGGAACCGGTGTCCCAGCCCGTTCAGGCGGCGAACCTATCGCTTAAAGAAGTCGCCGGACACGCGGCCGAAATGGCCGAAAAAGAAGTTGTCCTCCGCGTCCTGGAAGAAACCGGATGGAATAGGAAGGAATCTGCAAGAAGACTCAGAATCTCCTATAAAGCGCTTCGAAACAAATTGAAGAAATGGCAGCTTGTCAGGGAGCGGCCGAATGAAGCTGTTCGGACTCTAGTGAAGAGCGCGTAGGGCTACGGTTTAACGATATCCCAGTACTCGGTAATTCTGCCGACATCGTAGTCTGCAAGGAAGGGAACGATAGGCTTCGTAAGGGATGTGGAGCGGTGACCACGCATGTTCAGGGGATGCTGGCGCCCGTTTCCGAAATAAGATCGAATAAAGATCGCATCATCCGCCAGCGGTAGAGATCGCACGTTCTCCACAAATCGAGCCCAATTGGAACTGCTGAACAAATAGCGCCAGTCGGAAGTACTAAACAGATAGAATTCCACATTGGACGTATAGAAGACCGACACGCGCTGTCCGTTTGTTTTTAGGAATGCCCCGACAGTTTTTAATGCGTGGGGACCAGCGAAGTCTCCGACAATTGGAACCAGCCGGTTCTCAGCCTCAAATTTCTTAAGCTGCTGGAATAGTTCTTCCGAAGACAGATAACTCTGCTGACGGCCTTGTCGATCAGTCTGCTGGAGCATTTCCTCCAACGTGGGGTAATTCATCGCGTTATTACGGCCGATGGATGAAAACCGGAGCGCCAGCCCGTCGTGCCAGAATGTGCGATGGACGTACTCCACCTTCGCAAGGTCCGCCGCGGATAATTTCAACCGGTACTTATCGACCAGCAGGCTCTTAACGGCGGCTGCATTTTTTCGAAATAGTTCTTCGCTCGTTCGTGACTCTTCTACGGCATGAAGAATCTGCTCGAGCGTAGAGCCGGGCTGTATGCGTGGCACCTCTCTGGAGGTCATGAGGGACAAATACTCGATACGATTTGATGCCAACGCAAATAGCGCCTTGTACCACAAATGCTCGAGCATGTTTTGCCGTCGAATGTCTGTGACGATCGCAAGCATTGGCCGCGCGTGAACAATGTAGGAAAAGTTTTGATCAGGGCCGACGCCGATGTAGATACCGCCGGGTTTTACCTGTTTCTGCAATTGGTCGATAACATGCAAGTACGATGTTTCGTTTGAAATGAAGTTGTCCGAGTCGAAATAGCCTTCTGGTTCGGACCATTGCTCGATGTAACGGCCGAATTGCTCGATTGAAACATCGAGGCTGGTTGCAGCGCGCGGCGGTTCGTGAGTCCAGGGACTGATGGCCGCAGCAACAACCAAGATAAGCGCGACGCCCAGGCCGAAAATGGTAGTTCTGCTGACCTTCGAAATAGACGACATATAGAACCGAATCACTATAACTCCGGAAAACGAATTTCGAAATTCGGAATTGGAGATTACAATATGCCGGTGAGTTCCCGGGTATCCACTGTGAGCACACGACCTTTCCAAATCCGATCAGCCGTGGCGGAAGACATGGACCAGTTGTGCGATCTGGCTGGTCAACTTCTGACCAACATTCGTGCGGAGGGAACGCCCGAAGATGCCCGCCGCGTGTTTCAGTACATTATGAACACTGCCGACCGCGGGCTTGTAGTTGTCGCCGAAAATACGAAAGGCATGCTCTGCGGTTACGCCTACGCTTCCTATGAGTGGCGAGCGGAATTCTGCGGAGAAACAATGGACATCATTGCGCTTTTCGTCGCACCGCAATGGAGAGGCAAGGGTGTCGGCAGCGGCTTGATTGGCGGTCTGCTCGAGAATGCAAAACAGCGCGGCATACGCCGCGTGAGCGCCGAGGTTCACCCTGGAAATGCGGCCATCGAACGCACGCTTGAACACTGCGGCTTTGATCCTGAGCGGCGCACGCTGTGGGGTTATCTGGTCTAGGATTTCAAGGTTGATCGCCCATGGCCGGATCGTTTGAAGTCTTAGAACCGGAATCCTGGAGTAATCGCACCGCAATCATCCTTGCTCACGGCGCTGGACAAGGAATGCATTCGCCTTTCATGACGTACTTCCACTCTGAGCTCGCAAAGCGTGGCTTTCTTTCAGTCAAGTTCAACTTTGAATACATGGATGCTAAGCGCCATGTGCCGGATCCACAGCCGAAACTCCAGGCGCGTTACCGGACCGTTGTTGAGAATGTTTTGACCGAATACAAACCCGCACGTTTAGTTATCGGCGGCAAGTCCATGGGTGGACGCGTGGCGTCCTACATCGCGAGCGATACGCCCGGAGTCGATGCGCTTGTCTTTCTCGGGTATCCGCTGCATCCGCCTGGCAAGACGGAACAGCTGCGGGATCAGCATCTCTACGCATTAAAGATTCCAATGCTTTTTATCAGCGGCACAAAGGATACGTTTGCCGAACGGGGTCTGTTGGAACGAGTCGTCAAGAAAATCGGGACAAATGCCCGGCTGGTGTGGGTCGAAGGTGGAGATCACTCGTTGAAGCGGGGGCGAAAAGACAACAATTCGCTGAGCCTGGCGTTGGATGCTATCGAGCGGTGGATTGCCGAGTCGTCTTGATCTACGCGGTAATAATTCGCAACAATTCGCGATTTTCCGCCACAACTACGACCGAACGCGCACCCCCTGCCGAGATGCAGGCACGTACATTCGCGACGCGTATTCCCGAAGCATGCGGCTGGCCGAAAATCGAGGCACGATAGAACGGATCGATTCCTTGACCATCTGAATCCATCCGTGCGGCACGTCATTTTGATCGCGGTCGTAATATAGCGGAATGATTTGCTGCTCGAGCAGTTGGTAAAGAGATTCGGCATCGGCCGCATCGTCGTAATGAACTTCAAGGTCTTCAGGAGGCTCACCGATCGCCCAACCGTTGTTGCCGTTGTAGCCTTCGTACCACCAGCCGTCCAGCACGCTCACATTGAGGACGCCGTTCATCCCGGCTTTCTGCCCGCTGGTACCGCAGGCCTCTAACGGAGGGCGCGGGTTGTTGAGCCATACGTCGACACCCTGGGTGAAGAAATGCGCCGCGTGCATCTCGTAGTTTTCGACAAACGCGACGTGGCCGGCGAGACCATTGTCCGCGGCAAGCGAATAGATTTGATGGATGAGATGTTTTCCATGCTCGTCCGCCGGATGTGCCTTTCCAGCGAACACCACCTGCACTGGCCGCCATTGATCCAGCATCATAGTCTTGATGCGATTCAGGTCATGGAAAATCAGGGCCGCGCGTTTATAGCCGGTAAAGCGGCGTGCGAATCCGATCGTGAGCGCTTCTGGATCGAGCAGCGTGCCCATGGCAATGACCTGGCGCGGATCAACGCGATCCTGCGACCATCGCTCACGAGCGCGTTCGCGAGCGAAAGTCAAAAATTTTCGTTTCAACTGCAGATGTACATTCCAGATCTCTTCGTCTGGAATATCCATAACGCGATTCCAGAACGAAATGTCGTCGTGACGATCCACCCATTCCGGGCCTAGATACCGATCGAACAACAGACTGAATTCCTGAGCGATCCATGTCGGAGCGTGAACGCCATTCGTAACGGACGTGATGGGGACTTTATCTTCGGGCAAATCAGGCCATACGACCTGCCACATGCGGCGCGTGACTCGGCCATGCAAATGGCTCACAGCGTTTCGCCATCCCGACATCCGCAACGCGAGAACAGTCATATTGAACGAGTCGCCAAAGCGGCCAAGCTCCATGAATTCCTGCTTGGTGATGCCGAGATCGTCCCAGTAGCCGGCAAAATGTTTTTCCATCATGGGCAGCGGAAAAGCGTCGTGTCCTGCAGGCACAGGTGTGTGCGTTGTGAAAAGACTGGTGGCGCGAATTTGTTCAGCGGCCTCTTCAAAGGTCTGTCCTTGCTGAACGAGCTCTCGCGTCCGTTCGAGCAGCATAAAGGAGGTGTGACCTTCGTTCGCGTGAAACACGGTGGGCTGAATTCCCAACGCCCGAAGGACGCGAACTCCGCCAACTCCAAGCACAATCTCCTGACGAACCCGATGTTCCTTATCGCCGCCATACAGTCGAGCAGTCAGTTCGCGGTCGCCATGCTGGTTCTCTTCGACATCCGTATCCATGAGGTAAAGAGGTACCGACCCAACATTCACGCGCCAGACGACGACGAATACGTTGAGGCTGCCGACCTTCAGCTCAACGAGGAATCGCTCTTCATGATTGGGCCCAGGCGACTCGATAGGCGCTTCGTTGCGGTCCAGCAATTCATAGATGTCTTCTTGCCAACCGTCGGACTGGATTCGCTGATGGAAATAACCTTGAGGATAAACAAAACCGACGCCGATCAAAGGAATGCCAAGATCGCTGGTTTCTTTGCAATGATCGCCGGCAAGAATTCCAAGTCCGCCGGAGTAAATGGGCAACGATGTGTGGATGCCGAACTCAGCAGAGAAGTACGCTATCGGTTGTTTCGCCAAATCCGGAAATTCGCGCGGAAACCATTTGTCGTTTAGCCGCATAGCTCGGTCCAAGCTCTTCATCGTGACATCGTATTCACGCAGAAAATCGGGATCGCGAGAAGCGGTAATCAGTCGGTTGGAATCGATCGTATGTAAGAGTTTTACAGGGTTATGCTGTGTATTCTTCCAGACGTCGGGGTCGAGCCGTTTGAACAAGAGGCGGGCACGATAGTCCCAGCTCCATTTCAGGTTGTAAGCGAGTTCTTCCAGCCGCTCAATGCGATCTGGAATTTGCAGAAAATGTCGTGTTCGCATCCGCTGTTTGAAAGCTGAACCAACGTGCTAGCCCGCGAGACAGCGCTCAAAGCTTTGGACGAAGTAATCGACTTCCTCATCCGTCGCGTGTCCCACGTGACCAATGCGGAAGATCGTGTCCTTCACTTTGCCTAAGCCACCGGCAATCTGTATCCCAAAATCGTTTTCAAGCCGGCGGCGCAGCGCGGCGATATCGAAACCCTTTGGTGGGATTACACCCGTAATTCCGTTTCCAGGTTTCAGCGCATATATCTCCATGCCTGCGCGTCGCACAAGATCACGAATGCGCTCGGCAACTTGTGCGCGGCGAAGAAAAATCTTATCCATACCCTGCGAATGGATGAAGTCCAGCGCGCCGTCCAATTCGAACAATAAAGATAAAGCAGGAGTGAAGGGAACAGCACCCTTCAACTTTTTCCAATCGAAATAAAAACGCGGGCTCGTCGCTGTTTCACTCTTTTTCCAAGCGCGAGGGCCGATGGCAACGACGCCAAGGCCTGGCGAAACCATGAGGCCTTTCTGTGAACCGACGACGACGGCATCGATGTTCCAGTCATCCATGAGCATCGGCGAAACTCCGAGGCCGGAAACCGCGTCGGCAATAAGGATCTTATTCTGTGATCGGACGAGCTTTCCAATTTCCGGCATGTCATTCAACACACCGGTTGAACTCTCACTCCAGGTGTGGAAAATCACCTGAGCCTGCGGCCACTGTTTTAAGCCCGCTTCAACCTCTTGGACCGTCGCGCCACGCCGCCAATCGACATCGATAGAACGGACTGTTAAGCCGAACGCTCTTCCGATATCCACCCAGCGAGTGGCGAACGTGCCGCCAACAATCACGACGACTTCGTCCCCGGGCGACGTCAGGTTGACGACTGCGGACTCCATCGCTCCCGTGCCGGACGACGCAAAAAAAATAACGTCGCCGTTTGTTCCAAAAAGCGGCCTACAGCCGGCATCAAGTTTCGCCAAGAGATCCAGCATTTGCTGCGAACGGTGGTTGAACAGCGGTCGGTCTCCTGCGACCCGCACAACGTCCGGCACTTGCATTGGACCCGGTAGAAACAGCAGCGGCTTTCTCATTCAGGTTATGAAAACTCCTTTTAAGACAAAATACGATCATATCAGCTATACGAGCGTGGCGGAGCGTTATATGCGTCGTTCAGGAGAATTACGGACAGAGAGGTGGTGATAATATGGTGGGCGATGCGGCCCCCTAGACATCTTCCTGCACCGGATTTCCGGAGCACGAGATCCCTTGTTCTCCGTCTCGCGATATTGATCTTTGTTCTGATTGCAGCCTTGCAGTCCATTTCCTTTTATGTGGAAAGTTTGTGGTACGGCAGTCTGGGTTTTGAATCCGTGTACTGGTATCGCCTTCGAACCCAGTCTCTCGTGTTCCTCGCGTTCGGCAGCGTCACTGCGATTGTGTTGTGGACGATTTTTCGGCTGGTAACGCCTCCGCCGGGATCTACAAGAAGGCCGTTCCTGCAATTCGGGCAAGAAGCGATCATCATTCCGACCACAGACACCTTGACCAGGTTAGCGAAGCCGGTCGCGATCATACTCGGAGTATTCTTTGGCCTGGCATTCAGCTCCGACTGGAGCACCTTCGCGCTATTTTTGAACCATACGGCAACACCTGCGCAGATCGATCCTATTTTCGGCCGGCCGCTATCGTTCTATCTGTTCACGCTACCCGTGTTGGACGCTGTTACGGGATGGTTTCTCGCCATCTGCATCGTGGGTTTGATTGCCGCAATAGTACTTGCGGCCACGGATATGCTCGCGAATTTCAGAGGCGTATCACTCGCGTTGTGCCTGCTGTTGACTGCCGCAGCACTCCGGATATACGTCAGTCGCTATGGGCTGTTGTTCCAAGAAAACAACTTATTCAGCGGTGTGCGGTATGTCGATCGGAACATCTTGATACCGGGACTGCTCTTCGTGATCGCAGCTCTTCTCGCAGGCGCCTTTGTTGCCGCCGTCAACATGCGGACAGCGCGCCTGCGAAATCTCATATTGGCGATCGGGATCCCTGCGGTGACGTATATCGTCGCCGGCGTGATCGCGCCGTTTTATGTAACCACATTCGTTGTGCGTCCCAATGAATTGGTGCGCGAGACGCCATATATCAAGAACAACATCGAATTCACACGAAAGGCGTATGGCCTGGATCAAGTGGAAGAGGTCCCGTTTGAACCGCGCTTGACCAATGCTGTATTCAATCCAGCCTCCCACGCGGATACGCTCGATAATCTTCGCCTCTGGGATTGGCGCGCTTTGCAGTCGACCTTGCAGCAGATCCAGGAGATTCGAACGTATTACGATTTCCCGGACATCGATGTCGATCGTTACGTGATCAATGGAAAACCGCAAGCGATGATGCTTGCAGCGCGCGAACTCCGCCTGAGCAAGCTGCCGGCCGGAACACAGAACTGGGTCAATGAACGGCTGATCTTTACGCACGGCTACGGCGTCACGATGAATTCAGTCAGCGGGTTTACCAGGGAAGGTCTGCCGGAATTTACCTTATTCAACATGCCCGTTGAAAGCACGCAGCCTGAAATAAATTTGAAGCGGCCAGAAATTTATTTCGGCGAAATTACGGATTGGCCGGTGTATGTCAAAACGCGACAGAAGGAGTTCAACTATCCGGAAGGCGAGGCAAATAACTACAACACGTATGCGGGTAGTGGCGGCGTTCGAATGGGTTCGTTTTTACGCCGCCTCCTGATCGCCTGGAGCGTGGGCGATATCATGAAAGTGCCTTTCTCCGACGACATCACTTCCGATTCTGTCCTTCTGATGCGCAGAAATATTCGAGAACGCGTGTCGGAGTTAGCTCCTTTTCTGCTGTTCGATCCCGATCCCTATATTGTCGTAGGCACCGACGGCGGCTTGTACTGGATCATCGACGGATTCACAACGTCTGACGGCTATCCGTATTCGCGACAGCTGACCGTTCAAGGCCAGCGACTGAATTACATTCGCAACAGCGTTAAAGCCGTAGTCGATGCGTACAACGGCAGTGTTCGTTTCTATGTCTTCGATGCGGCTGATCCCCTGGTCACGGCATACCAAAAAGTCTTTCCAAAATTGTTCACCGACCAAAAGGAGATGCCCGACTTCTTACGCGCTCATGTGCGTTACCCTGAACTGCTGTTCCGAGCTCAAGCAGCTGTTTATTCGGTTTACCACGTCGAAAATGTACAGGTGTTCTATAACCGCGAAGACATCTGGACCGTCGCACAGCAGGGAAGCACCCAGCAGGGACAGGGAAGCGCCGAAAGCATCGAACCATACTTCGTCCTGATCCGATTTCCTGGTGACAAGCAACTGGAGTTCGTTTCAATTTTGCCCTTCACTCCCGCAAATCGGAATAATCTGATCGGCTGGATGGCCGGGCGTAGCGACGGCGACAAATACGGAACCTTGCGGGCCTATCGATTTCCGAAAACCCGATTCGTGGACGGTCCCCTGCAGGTGCAAGCACGGATCGATCAAGATCCAATGCTTTCGTCGCAGCTGACGCTTTGGAACCAGCAAGGCTCGAAAGTGATTCGCGGCAATCTGCTCGTGATGCCGCTCGAGGACACGCTGCTTTTCGTCGAGCCCATCTATCTGCAGGCAGAGCGAAGCCCGATGCCGGAATTGCGATTGGTCGTACTAGCGACACAGGACCGGTTGGCATATGCCACTCGTTTTCCTGAAGCTCTTGCCCAGCTACTTAAGGGCACTCCGTCCGTCATCAGCGGCGCCACGAATGAAACTGATGTCCGGCAGCAAGCAACACCGGAAAATACTGCAGTCGCCGGCATCCGATCGTTGGTGGATCGCGCCAACAGGGCTTTAGCGGATTACCGACGATTGACGTCTGAGGGAAAGCTTGGAGAAGCAGGCGCTAAGCTGGACGAACTTAACCGAACACTCGAAGAAATGAATCGCGCAACGCCCCGCCAGTGAAGCCGTCTTTTATCTCAGGCCGCTTGCAAATTCCAATGCGATCTGCGGCGCGTCCGGATTGTCTTCATGTTTGATATACGCGAACACTTCAATGCTATCCGCGGCCCAAGTCCGGATCCGATCCTGCCACTCCTTTCGTAAGGACGCGCTGTAAACGGAGCGTCGCAGCCTTATGTATGTGAAAGGCGCCGTCAGTTCGACCGGCGTCGTATGTTCGTCCGCATCGTGGATGCATAATGCGACGTTGTGCTTCCTCAGCAGACCATAGACCTCGCTGTTGAACCACGAGTCGTGACGAAATTCGAATGCGGCAGGAATGCCTCGTGGAAGAACCGATAGAAAAGCTTCCAACTTCCCCCGATCGCACTTGAAGAATGGCGGCAATTGAAACAACACCATGCCTAATCGACTCCCAAGACCAGGAACAACGTTCATGAAGTAGTCCAATGCATCGGAAGGAAGCTTCAGCCTTTGTCGGTGTGTGATTTGCTGCGAAGCCTTAAGGGTAAACTTGAAGTCTTCCGGTGTCGCTAGCCGCCAGGCTTCAATAGTCTTTGCCGACGGCATCCGATAAAAGGTCGAATCGATCTCGACACTATTCAAACGCGTCGAATAAAACTGAAGGAATTGCTTATCCGACAGCCCCTCGGGATAGAACGCGGGCCGCCATTCTTTATAGCTGAATCCAGAAGTCCCAAACCAAACCGCCGCCATTTCGGGGATTATCGCGCACGCGTTGAATAAAACCCGCGTAAATATTGGTTGCTGACCGAGGGGGTTCCTTAAAAGGCGGAAAATCGGGGCATTTTTGAGGTTTTTTTGACGGCTTTTCAACAGAAGCACAAGTGACCAGATTCGGTTCAACTTGCTATAAGCGTTGATTTTAGGCGCCTTCGTTGTACAGTTCAGGACATTTCCACAGGCTTTTCCACAGTTTCTGTGGAGAGTTCTCGGTGGCAGCCTTAAGTTTACATAATATGCATTATGTGACATTGCTCAGCTCCCGCAGAAGGCGCTTATGAATAGGCTATAATCACCGCCATGCCTTCCCTCGATACTCTCGGGCGCCCGATGCGGGATCTGCGCATTTCCGTTACGGACCGCTGCAATTTCCGTTGCTCCTACTGCATGCCTCTCGACGAGTACAAATGGATCGAGCGGCAACAGGTTTTGTCCTTCGAAGAAATCGAACGGCTAGTCCGGCTATTTCTGGACTTCGGCATCGAGAAGGTCCGCCTGACTGGTGGCGAACCGCTTGTGCGAAGGGACCTTCATCGCCTTATTGCGCGATTGGCTGGAGTCCCAAGTCTCTCGGATATTTCTCTAACGACGAACGGCGCCCTCCTTGCCGAGCAGGCGGATGCGCTTTACACCGCCGGCCTTCGTAGGATCAATGTCAGCATCGACACTCTCAATAAGGACCGTTTCACGGCGCTGACGAAGCGTGGCAATCTCGATGACGTTTTGTCTGGTCTTTTCGCCGCTAAAAGGGTCGGCATGTCGCCGATCAAATTGAACGCGGTAATTATCCGTGGGACCAACGACGATGAAATTCTTCCGTTGGTCGAGTTTGCCCGGTCAAACGGGTTCGAGATGCGCTTCATCGAATACATGGATGTTGGGAACGTAAATGCTTGGATTCTTGAGAAAACCGTCACCAAGAAAGAGATCGTGGAGACGGTTCATGCGCGATTCCCTGTTCGCGAAGTCGGCCGCGCCCACGGCAGCGCGCCGGCCGTGGATTACGAGTTTATCGATGGGGCCGGTGAGATCGGCATTATCGGCTCCGTCACAGAACCGTTCTGTTCCAGTTGCACGCGAGTTCGTCTTACGGCTGATGGCAAGCTCGTGACGTGCCTGTTCGCGGAATCGGGGTTTGACCTGAAGTCATTGATCAGAGCCGGTGCATCGGATGACGAGATCTGCACTCAGGTTGCGAAGATCTGGTCCGGGCGGACCGATCGATATTCCGATATTCGATGGCAACAGGTTCGTTCCGGAACATACGAGGCCCGTGATCACAAGAAAATTGAAATGATCACGCTCGGTGGCTGACGCCCGGAATTTCGATGACTGGACGTTCTTTCAGGAAAACCTGCCCCTTCGGCGTGACGTAAATCGAAGGACGAAATCCTTCTTCCTGCCCGATATAGTTTTCACGGATGAGATAGTCGATCATGCCGGTGACAGACTTGATCGAATAATCGGAGAGCAAACCGTACGTCGACACCTTCCGATAATCACGTATTGATGAATCATCCGATCCCGCCAGGATCTTCGCTATCTTTTCCCTGCCTAATTTTTGATGCACTCGCAAAACGCAGGACAAAATCTTTAGCGCGACGATCGTTGACGAATCGGAAGGAATCGCTGCGACGGGACGCGCCGGCCTTGGCGATTCGGATGCTGCCGTTACCGCCGGCTGGAGATTTTCTCCGCGTGGAAACTTCGCAGGGCTACACCGGCTACAGTTCCCACATTCTCGGTTTCGTGTCCATTCGCCGAAATAACTAAGGATGAAGCTGCGATAGCAGTGCTTGCGGAATCGGCTGGCATAGTTGAGCATCACACCAAATTTTTTGTACTCGAACTGCCTTCGCGCCTCGAGATCTTGAAAATTGATGCCGCGGAGCGCCGCATCGTTTGACTTGAGAATACGGATACCTCGTCCGTCCCTGGTGTGAATCCTTTCCAAATAGCCGTACCGCTGAAGCAGTGCAACAGACGCGTGGAACCGGTGGTCGTTCGTTGCGGAAAACTTCCGCCATGCATCGCCCAAGATGGTTGTCTGTCCCGAGCGGCACAGCTTTGCGAATACGTATTTCAAAATATCCGGCGGTGGATGACTCGAGTCGATAAAGAATTCCGGAATCCATTTATCGGCGTAGTTGAATAGCAAGATACAACGTGCCATTTCGCCGTCTCTGCCGGCCCGACCTATCTCCTGGTAATAGGCTTCAATCGAATCGGGAATGTCCGCATGAACAACGAAACGGACTTGACTGCGATCGATACCCATTCCAAATGCATTCGTTGCGACTATCACGCATCGAGACGCGTTCATGAAGCGCTCTTGAACGGCCTTGCGATCCGGACCGGGCAGACCCGCGTGATATGCCGCGGCTTCAATGCCGGCTCGGCGTAAGCTGGTATGGATGTCTTCAACGTTCTTACGTGTTCCGGCATAAACGATCCCAAGCGGCGCCCATCGCGCCAGTTCCACGATGGTGCGAATCTTCTCCGCAGCCGTGGAAACCTCTCGCACTTCAAGATAAAGATTAGGGCGGTCAAATCCGCTGACGACCTGAGGCGCGCCCTCAATGCCGAGTTGTGCGAGGATATCCCGGCGGACCGCCGGTGTGGCTGTTGCCGTGAGCGCGAGTATCGGCGGCGACTTGAGATCGCGGACCGCGCGGCGCAAGCGCAAATAATCGGGACGAAAGTCATGTCCCCAAAGGGAGATGCAGTGCGCTTCATCAACCGCAAACAGGCTGACATTCGCGCGAGCGAGACCTGCGCGAAATTCCTCGTTCTGAAAACGCTCAGGGGCAATGTACAGCAGCTTGATGCGGCCGGCGATCGCTTGTTCGAGCCGGCTTCTTTGTTGCTCGCGCGAAACCGTGCTGTTGATTAAGGTCGCCGGCAGGCCTAACTGGTTCAACTGGTCCACTTGATCCTTCATCAAGGCAATCAGTGGGGAAACCACCAGCGTCAAGCCGGGAAGTGCAAGGGCCGGCAATTGGTAGCAGAGGGATTTTCCACTGCCGGTGGGCATGACGGCGAGCACATTCTGGCTCGCCATCACTCGATCGACGACCTGCTGTTGTGCAGGACGAAACTCCGCGAATCCGAATCGCTCGCGAAGGATTAACGTGAGATCCATCGCTCATGCGCCGGAACACAGGAGACTGTGTCTCTTGTTCCTTGCTCTAATGTCCAGCCGCGGTAGCTGCCGCAGCGGTTTCTGAAGCTTGTGCCCGCATCTGGCGCATGGCTTCAGCCATTTCGGCTTCGCTCGGCTGCGACTTATGCGTTGCCACCATCCACTTGTTTCCGTCTGGATCTGCGACCACTCCACAACGATCGCCCCAAAACATATCCATGACCGGCATCAACACTTTTCCGCCGGAAGCAACTGCGCTGGTAAAGACCTCATCGACGTTGTCTACCAAGATGTAGAGAGTCACCGGCGTGTTGCCGATCGAATTTGCGCTCAGATTGTTTTGCTGGCGCTCCTCTGGGCTTAACATTAGCGTGGTGTCTCGAAGTACCAATTCAGCGTGGACTACACCCTGTGGAGTATCCATCGTCTGTCGCACTGTGAAGCCAAATGCGCTCGTATAAAAGTCCAGTGCGCGGCGGACGTCGCTGACCGCGAGCATTGGCGTGACGGCTCGATAGGCTTTGCGATTCAACGGGTCGATTTTTGGCGACGATATTTTCTTTGCGGCTGGCTTCTTCGTTGCGGTCTTTGCGGACCTGGCTGAGGCTTTCGGTTTGGCAGTCACCCGAGCAGATTTTTTTCTTGCCGATTTTTTCTTCGCTGCTTTTGCCATGTATTGACCTCCTTTTGGCGCGATGCCGCGCTTACTTTAGCGCACCCACACGTGTTGCGCACCCACATTCTTTAGCGTAACGTCGTACACGTGAATCGGATCATCCTATCGCTGTTGTTGCTGTCCGCAAGCTCGGCTTGCTCGCGTCTTCCGACGTTGACACCGGAGATCCTGAACGAAGCCGAACAAAGATGGAGCACACACAAACCGGACTCCTATCGGCTCGTCATCGAAATGTCTGGTGACCGCGTAGAAACGGGCCGGTTTGAGGTCGAGGTGCGCTCAGGCCAAATAAGCAGCCTTCGGCGCAATGGTCTGGTTATTCAGCCGACTGCCGGGCAGGAGTACACAATGGAGGGGCTGTTTCACATGCTTGCGCAAGAGTTGGGCCTTGCGGAAAAGCCCGTCACTCTGGGAGCGGCTCCTGGTTATGTTGTGTATACAACTGCGAAATTCGATGACACAAATGGACGGCTCATTCGTTACCGGCGAATCGTCGGTGGGACCTCAAATTCAATTGAAGTGAATGTCCTCGAGTATGCTGAAACGAGCCACAAAGACAAAGAGACACAAAGGCAGAGCGGCCGATGATCACAAGAAAATTCGTACTCGCGAGCCGCTTTGCCTTTGTGTCTCTGTGTCTTTGTGGTTCCTGCCTCAGTCTCCGAGCCCGTACCGCTTCAATTTATTGAGAAGCCCTTGGTGGCTAAGCCCGAGAATCTTTGCGGCGCGGCGACGGTCGCCTTCCGTTTGGGCCATCGCGTCGCGGATCATTTGAATTTCCAGGGTCGTCACCCTATGTTTCAGCGACTGTTTGTCTCCAGGTTTCTTGCTGGAATCGCTCTCCGGGACCTCCAGGCGTTCTTCCAGTATGACGTCGGATAAATCCTGAAGGCGGATCTCGCGAGTCGTTGAGAGGACCATCGCGCGCTTGACTTCATTCTCGAGTTCACGAACATTGCCGGGCCAATGATAAGCGGTTAATGCCTTCAGGGCTTCCGGGCCGAACGCCTGTACTTCTCGTCCGATTTCTCTCGAGTGTTTCTTTAGGAAATACATCGCAAGTAGTGGAATATCGGTACGAACTTCCCTGAGAGCCGGCATGTGGATATGTATAACATTCAATCGGAAATAGAGGTCCTGTCGAAACCGGTTCTGCTGAATTTCCTCTCGTAGATCTTTGTTCGTCGCTGCAATGACGCGAACGTCTACGGGCACGGGCCGCCTGCCGCCGACCCATTCCACCTCGCGTTCTTGCAGAACACGAAGCAATTTAGCTTGAGCAGTGAGACTCAAGTCGCCGATCTCATCCAGGAACAATGTTCCACCATTGGCCGACTCAATGCGTCCAACTCGCCGCTCGACACCCGTGGCAACGCCTTTCTCGATCCCGAAGAGTTCACTTTCAACCAAGGTATCCGGCAGTGCTGCGCAATTGACGGCAACGAATGGTTTAGCGCGACGAGCGCTCATGTAATGAATCGCTCGCGCCGATAGTTCCTTTCCCGTACCGTTTTCACCGGTGATCAGCGCGGAGACATTCGTTTCAGCGGTTCTCTCAATAATGGAGCGGATATCTCCGATTTTAGAAGTAGTGCCCAGGATGCTTTTGGTGGTGAAGCGCTCCTCAACTTCCTTTCGGAGGTTCTGGTTTTCTTCAATGAGTTCCTGTTGACGATTTTCCAACTCGGTCAGCGTCTGAGTATTTTCCAACGCGATCGCAGCCTGATTAGCGAGCGCCTGGACGAAGTGCTCATCTTCGCTGGTGAACTTACCGTCGCGCTTATTCAGAACCTGAAACACTCCTATGATCTCTTGCTTGGGAGTGCGAAGCGGTACGCTGAGTATGTTCCTGGTATGAAACCCGGTAAGCGAGTCGATCGAGGGGTAGAAGAGCGGCGACTTATATGCGTCCTCGACGACAAGTGCTTTACCCGCAATCAGAACTGCCCCTGCAATACCGAGTCGGGCGTCGAACCTGATAGTGTCCGACACACCCAAAGCGACCTTGGCCCACAGCTCTCCCTTATTCTTATCGAGGATGAAGATGGTCGCGCGTTCCGCATCCACGTGTTTTGTCGCTTCGTCAGCGATCAGTTTTAGAAGCTGGTCGAAATTTCTCTCGGAGTTCAGCCGATAAGAAATATCAAGGAGCGCAGTGTATTTTTCCAGTATCGAGTGAGGTGGTTTTACTTCAGCTTTCATATAATCGGTGCCATGAACGATAAGGTTTCCTTAGCGTTCCCGAGAGAGGGGCTCCAATTCCTCCGAACGCTGAAGCGCAATAATAATCGCGAATGGTTCCAGGAGCACAAGAGTATTTACGAAAACTCGCTGAAGCGGCCCATGTCGGATCTGATCGCCGCACTCGCGGAAGACTTTCAAAAATTCGCCCCAGAAATGGTGTCGTCGCCAAAAGCATCGGCCTATCGTATTTACCGGGACACGCGTTTTTCAAATGACAAATCACCTTATAAGACTCACGTCGCTGCCGTCTTCCCCCGGACCGGCCTTGGAAAACATGAAGGGGCAGGTTTCTATTTGCACATTGATCCATCCGAACTACTGATTGCCGGAGGCCTCTATATGCCTCTTCCTGAAGACCTAAGATCCGTCCGACAAAAGATTTCCGACGATGCGGATTCATTTCTAAGAATCGTTACGAACCGCCAATTCCGCAGAATGTTCGGAACCGTAACCGGGGAAAAGCTCAGCCGAGTGCCGCGTGGTTTTCGTCCGGATCATCCCGCGGCGGAGTATTTGAAACACAAACAATTCTTGGCTTCGAGAACCTTCCCCTGCGCTGCGGCCACGATGCCGTCGTTTTATGGAATCGTCCTCGAAACGTTCCGAGCGATGCTGCCGTTGATTCGGTTTTTAAATGAACCCATTGTGCAGTCTCGACGTGTACGAGAACGGCAGGATGCTTTTTTGCGTTACGGTGTTGAACGCCGAATCACATCGAAATAACTGTGAATACGACCGCCGGCAAATGCAGCAACCAGGGCAGGCATGCTGTCGAGTAGTGTGTAGGATTGAGGCGAATAGAGCCAGCCAGGCGGGTTCGGGAACTGCAGTCCGTAATTGTTGAAATATGAGCGAATGATGACGCTCTCGCCATTCGACGGCAGGTTGGACACGCTATTGAAGAACTTCCGCCAGTCGTCCGTTTGAAAAAGATAGAACTCGACGTTCGAAGTGTAGAACGTAGAAACGATCGAATCATGCTCTCGAACGTACGCACCAATCGAGCGTAGCGCCTTATCACCCGCAAAGTCTCCCACGATAGGAATGATTCGATTTTCGGATTCCATTCTCTTAATCGTTTGGAAATTCTCTTCGGTCGCCACGTAGCTGCGGTTTTCCCCACCGCTCTCGACCGTCCCATCCGTTTCGAGCATGAGTTCCGAGTAACTCGGGAAACGCCGCCACGCATATTGATTTGGAAACGAATAGCGGATCTCCGGTCCTCCTGAGACGAACGCGTTGTAGACGAACTCGATGGTCTTCGAGTCTTCCTGGCTCAAATCGAAGTGATGATACTCGCGAAGCTGACGCAGTATGGCGTCGAGATTGTCCCTCGCAAGGTCCGGATCTGACGCTGCTCTGCCGAACTCCTCAAACATCTGCTCCGTCGTGAGTGTTTTCAAAGTGTCCGGAGCAGAACGGGCGAACAGTCTCGAAAGAAATTCAGTTCGATTGCTCGAGAGTTCGAAGAGCGCTTTGTACATGAGATGCAGAAGCATGTTCTGGCGGCGTATGTCGATGATAAATGCGAGCTTCGGCCCGAGCGCCGTGGCATACGTGAAGTTTTGCTCTGGACCGACGCCTAGGTATACGCCTCCCGGCTTGATCTGTTTCTTTAAAGCCGGAATGACGCGCTGGAATGCGCTCTCGTTGGAGACGAAATTGTCTGATCGAAAGTATCCGCCAGGCTCGGAGAATTCGGTGACCAGACTCCAGAACTCCGAGTCCGAGAGACGTTCAGGGAGGCTGTGCCGGACAATACCGCGGCGGGGAACCACCAATACGGCAAGCAAGGCGACCATCACCAGGGTGAAACCGAGTGCAAATTGGCGCCGCATCAACACAGAATCCATCGTAGTGAATTGTTCTGTTTTACTCTAATAAAATCTCCTCTTCGTCGTAAGTCGAGTCATCGAAAACGACCACGCCGCCTTCTTTCGCGAGTTCGCAAATGCGGCAATCGCAGTTGAAGAATTCGTCGGGATCGAAGTTTTCGGTGCGAGCACGCACCAATTCTGCGGATGGCCGATCGAGGTGAACAAGAATGAATCGACCGGTGCGGGAGATGACAGCATTTTTCCCGTACATGAAAAGAATTTCTTCATCGGAAAGCATGTGACCGTATTGGGGAAAGTGGCGGGGCGAGCGGAATTATATCAACTGCGGAATGTTCCCATTCAGAAATCTTGGAATTTGCGAGATCCCTACCGCCCGTAATCGTCCTGAAGCCGCTGGATGTCATCCTCCCCGAGATAGCTTCCCCGCTGGATCTCGATGAAGATTAACTTTTCCGCGCCGATGTTTTCGATGCGGTGCGCGGCGCCGGCCGGTACGTCCACAACACCACCCGTCGGCACGGTAACTTCTCTTCCGTTCAGTGTGACTTTTGCTATACCTGCGACGACCATCCAGTGCTCGGCCCGCTGTGCGTGCTTCTGATAGCTCAGCCGTTGTTCAGGGAGCACTTCGATACGCTTGACCTTGTAATTCTTCGCTTCATCGAGAACTGTAAAATTGCCCCAGGGCCGTTCCTCGTACATCATGACCGGTGAGGATATACTCGGGCCGCCGCCGCCCGCAATATGCGCTTGACTGGTCGATGCGCCGTTGAGAACATCGCACTCTTGTTGGGCCGCGTAAGGGGAGCCCACTAATGGTGGAAAGCTAAAGAAGGTCGCCCGATGCATGTACGCTTTTGGGGAACACGCGGCTCGATTCCTACGCCTGGACATCGCACTTCAATCTACGGGGGTAACACGTCTTGCGTGGAAATCCGCACGCATGACCGCACCACTCTCATTCTTGATGCCGGAACCGGCATTCGGATGCTGGGAGAAGATCTGCTTATGCGGCATGGTCCCTCTCGCATTCATCTGCTGATTGGCCACACACACTGGGATCACATTCAAGGATTTCCTTTTTTCCGTCCTGCTTTTGTTCCTGGGACCGAGCTGAATATCTACGGCTCCGTCACGTTTCAGCGAAGTCTAGAAGAGTCGCTATCGGGCCAAATGCAGTATTCCTACTTCCCTGTGAAGCTCCAGGAATTAGCAACCAGAATCCATTACACAGAGCTTGAAGAAGGTTTCTTCCGCATCGGAGAAATTCTCGTTGAGACGCAGTACCTCAACCATACAGCGCCGACAATTGCCTACCGTATTTCAGCAGACGGAGCGACAGTCGCCTACGTCACCGATCATGAGCCGTTCTGGCATTCGACGGGACGCGCTCCTCACCATCCCGGCGATCAGCGTCACATTGACTTCTTGCGAGGAGCGGACCTGGTGATTCATGACGCTCAATATACGAGCGAAGAATACCGTTCGAAATTGGGATGGGGCCACAGCCCAACAGACTACGTGACCGACGTTGCTATGGAAGCGGGCGTTCGGCGGCTCGCTTTGTTCCACCACGATCCAGGGCATGATGACGATACCATCAAGCAAATGGAAGACACTCAGCGTGCGCGCGTGAACACGACTGGGTTTCCTCTCGATGTGTTCGCCGCGGCAGAGAACATGGAATTTGACGTCCGCGGCAAGGGACGAGGAAAGACGATGGTGCACGTCTCCGCACTCGAACGCCGGCCCACGTCTGGCAGACGTATCATGTTCGTTACCCCACATCAGACTGATGTCTCGGCACTCGAACAAGTGTTGCCGGAGGACCGACTCCTCATCACCGCTGTTGTCGATGGTCTGAATGCTCTTCAAGCGGCGCCGGCTATCTCACCGGATCTGGTCATCATCAATTCGGGATTAAGTGACGGTGATGGCGCCAGTTTCATTCAGCCGCTGCGAGACCTCCTCCAAAAACCTGACTTGCCTGTGATTCTCCTGACGGAAAGAGACGGTGGCACCGATACTCTCGAAATTGCGGAAAACGTTGCTACCGATTACCTGACACGACCATTCAGCCCGCCGATGCTCCGTACTCGAATCCGCGCGTGGCTCGCACGAGCTATAGGCGCAACGGGTACTCGAATCGAGGTCATCGTGCCTCCGCGCAATCAAGAGACACTTGATGAACCGACTGATGAACCGGCTGAGAAAAACCTGGACCAGCTTATCAGTTCGATACCGCTGTTCGCGCCGTTATCACCCGAGAAACGCTCCCAGTTGATCTCGCGATCGATACAGGAGGAATTTCCTGCGGACCATACCATCATTCACCAAGGCCATCCGATGGGAATGGTGTACGTCATCTTGTCCGGTCATGTCCGGGTGTTTGAACCCGTCGCGGATAGTTCAGTCGAGATGTTCTTAGGCGAACTCGGCCCGGGTCAAATTTTCGGTGAGTTGGGTGTCCTGCGTGAGCGCCCGCGGTCGGCCAGTGTCGTTGCCCTGGACCGAGCGTATTGCCTTGGAATGCCGGCGTCAGACTTTATCAACTGGCTTGGTGAATCCAGGGAAATGTCCCTCTCACTTCTGAGAATTCTTGCAGGGCGCCTTTACGACGCTGACCGCTTGCTAGCGCGACACGCGCCCGATCCGCTTACAGGATTGCCTGGCCGTCGAGCGTTCCATGAGCTTTATCGGAGGTTGACTGCCGGATCCAAACGGCGCGGAGCGACCGTCGTGTTATTGGTCTTAGATATTTTGCATTTGAAGGATATCAATGACCGGTTTGGTTACGCCGTCGGCGACGAGGTGCTTCGCGCGGTTGCCGATGCTCTGATGGAATCTTTGCGCACAACGGATCTTGTAACGCGCTACGGCGGTGATGAGTTCACGGTGCTGTTGGTCGAAGCTGGTGAAAGGGATGCGACGATTGTAATGAATCGAGTCCGAGAGAAGTTGCGGCACCTGACCACATACCGTAACCTTCCTCTCACCGTGGAATGCCGCATAGGCTATGCAGTCACTCACGATCCTCCCGATAGTCCGGAAGAATTTCTCCGTTTGGCCGACGAAGATATGCAACGTAAAAGCTCGAGTCAACTAAAGTAGGCGTACACTGTAAAAGAAAATGTCATGCGCGCCTCAGAAGCCTACCGTCTGATCAATAGCACCGATGCCGAACTCGATGGCTTACTTGATGCCGCTTCAGCATTGCGCGATCGGTTCAAAGGCCGAATCGTCACATACTCGCGAAAGATTTTCCTACCGATTACGAATCTTTGTCGCGACCGATGCGGCTACTGCACCTTCCGGAAAGATCCGGATGATCCGGATGCATGGACCATGTCGCCGTTTGAAATCGAAGACGTTCTCATCCGGGGCCAGGCGAAAGGATGCAAAGAAGCGCTGATGTGTCTTGGCGACAAGCCCGAGGCAGCGTTCCCTTCATACCGGGAAACACTCGCCAAGTTCGGCCATCGTACAACGGCAGAATACGTGGCTCGAGCTTGCGAACTGGCAATCGGCTATGGTTTTCTGCCGCACACAAATGCCGGTGTACTTTCAAAGGATGAGATGACGTTGCTTAAGCCGGTGAATGCGAGCCTCGGGCTGATGTTGGAAAACGTGAGTCCGCGGCTTTCGCAAAAGGGAATGCCGCACTTCTCTGCCCCCGATAAACTTCCAGCCGTACGATTGCAAATGATACGCGAAGCCGGCGAACTGTCGATTCCGTTCACGACAGGAATCTTGATTGGAATCGGCGAAACACGCGAAGAGCGCGTCGACAGTTTGCTTGCTATTCGTCAGCTCCACGAAACATACGGTCACATTCAAGAAGTTATCATTCAAAATTTTCGCGCTAAACCCGACACGCGTATGGCCGGCTGCCTGGAGCCGGGCGCGTTGGAGATTGCACGCACAACGGCGACCGCACGCCTCATCCTGGGTGGATCGATGAACATACAAGTCCCACCGAACCTGAATCCGAATGAGCACCAGGTTCTGCTTCGTGCCGGTATCAACGACTGGGGCGGTATTTCCCCCGTGACCCATGATTACGTCAATCCTGAAGCCGCCTGGCCACACCTGGACACGCTTGCTGAGACGTGCCGCGCGGCGGGATTTACTCTCCGAGAGCGCTTGGCGATCTACGATGAATACGTTGATAGAAGCAATTTCCTGCCAACAGCACTGCGGCCTTTAGTTGCAAACCTGCAGGCCGATATCGTTCAAGGTGGCGTATGAACTTGCTCGACAAAATCGATGCAACCGTCGGCGCGATCCTTGCGCGCGCTTTGGAAGGCGAAGAGATCTCGTGGCAGGACGGCCTACGACTGTGTCAGACGAGCGGACCCGAATTCCAGGCGACCATTGCCGCCGCTGACGAATTGCGGCGCCGTCAGGTCGGTGAAATTGTTACATACGTCATCAATCGGAATATCAACTTCACGAATGTCTGCGTGAAGCATTGTGGATTTTGTGCGTTCAGCCGCACGTACCGAAGCGAACAAGGATATCTACTTCCACTGAATGAGATTGTTCGACGCGTCGGCGAAGCCGCGGAAATGGGTGCGACCGAAGTCTGCATTCAGGCCGGCTTGCCGCCCGACATGGACGGCAACTTTTACGTCGAGCTCACGGCTGCCGTGAAAAAGAACTTTCCGGATGTTCACATCCATGCCTTCTCACCTGAAGAAGTCTTGTACGGCGCAACACGTTCCGGCACGTCGATCCATGATTACCTGGTTGCGCTGAAAGCGGCTGGACTCGGCTCGCTGCCGGGTACGTCCGCAGAGATCCTCGATCAAGAAATCCGAGACGTGATCTCTCCGGGCCGTATTACGGTAAAGCAGTGGGTAGAAATCATCACGACCGCGCACAGTCTCGGAATTCCTACGACCTCCACCATCATGTATGGTCATCTGGAAACGCCCATTCATTGGGTGAAACACATGAACCTGCTCCGGGATATCCAACAAGAGACACACGGTTTTACGGAATTCGTTCCGCTCTCGATGATTTATCAAGAAGCACCGATGTATCACCACCGCCTTGCTCCGACTCTGCGACCCGGACCCAGCGGAAATGAAGTTGTAAAGATGCACGCTGTTGCACGGCTGATGCTTGGGGCTTCGTTGCGCAACATTCAATCGTCGTGGGTTAAGGAAGGACCAAAGCTAGCGCAATATTTGCTGTCAACCGGCGCGAACGACGTCGGTGGGACATTGATCAATGAAAGCATTTCAACATCTGCAGGAGCGCAATTTGGCCAACTCGTTCCGCCTCGGGAATTGCGCCGCTTGATTCGAGACGCAGGCCGAACTCCCGCACAACGAAAAACGAATTACGATTTGTTGAAAGTTTATTCAGTAGACGACAACGAAGTGAGTGCGCTCGATGATGTGTGGGATGGCGATGCGCAATTCGGTTCCTATCATAAGCTTGCCGCTTCAAATGAGTTCCGTTTTCACCGGTAGGTGTCCGGCTTTATCGGGCGCGGCCGAGCAGTCCACGGTTTATACTGCAAACATGGGTCAAGTCTCCCCGGTTTTTACCGAATACGAACAGCAGATCATTCGAGAGCTCGCGATGCATCGCGTCCAGCCAAACGCCATTCAACGTCTCCTGGCAAATGTCGGTAAGCCGATGGTAAAGCTCATGAACTTCGGCCGTACATCGCAGAGCCGAACTGTCCGCAGCCTTTCCGAGCATGTTCACGGCTGGATAGAAGAAGGCCTGATCAAGACGTTTCGGGCGGCGAACAGACTCGCGAATACGAAGGACATCGTTAAGCGATATGCGGCGCGAGGCATTCAAGTAGGGGACGATTTTGAGTCGCTTCGATTCATGCCGCTGAGCCAACTTGATGCAGTCGCCGATTCGTTTCGCTTCGGCAGCTCGCTCTTGCTGGGCGCCGAAGGCGCATTGCTCGGCAGCGCCACAACGTTAGCTGAAGGCATTCCCGGCGCGCAGCTCGTCATTCCTTCATTGATTTTGACCGACGTCACGTCATCGATGACGCTTCTATCTCGCCACACTTGCCGCATTGCAACCGCGTACGGCTATTCTTCGAAGAAAGCGGAAAATCTTCCTCATCTGATGGCCGCCATGGCGCCACAG
>DATFXZ010000540.1:0-7455 GCA_035315305.1 Terriglobia bacterium
TGAGATTTCGGATTTCGGATTTGAGGTGCAGGATTCGTCCAATTTCAAATTCCCTTGCCGGCCTACGGCTTCCGCACGACCTGCGTAAGCATCTCCGTCAACAACCGCGAATCCTGCTCGCGAGGGAACTCAAGTCCCAACATCAGCGCCAGCGTCGGCGCGATATCTTCCGGGCCGCAGGCTTCCTTGTATGTGCCGGGTTTTACGCCCGCGCCCATGAAGACGATCGGAACATGGCGATCGTAATCGTAGGCTGTCCCATGGCCGGTTCCGCCGACCAATGAGCTCAAATAGAGATACTTTTTCAGCAAAACAGTGAGGTGCGGACTCCGCGGCGCATAGAAGGCATTTCGAAAGAGCGGAAGAAACGGATCCTGGGATGAAGCGGTCCCGGACAAGTCGTCCCGTGTATAGACTTTTTCCACCAGGCCTGTTCGAAGGAGCGCCGGGATCGCAGCATCCTCGAGATCTTTTCTCTTGATGTTGTGCGCTCGCATCGCGTCCTCGTCGAAATAAAAGTCCGGTGCTTCGAACAAGACAAAATTGTCCACTCCCGGAAAACGCTGGGCCAGCGCCTGTTTGACAGCATTCGATAAGACATTGGGATTCGCCCTCTGCGCGTCAATCCCTTTCGCTTTTAGATTTTCAACGAGCGGAAGCGACCCGTGATCTGCTGTCAGAACGACGAGGGTGTTATCGAGGCCGACCTTCGAATCGATTTCTTTGAACAATTTTTCGAGGACCAGATCGAGCCGCAGCAGTTGATCCATCGTCTCCTGGCTATCCGCCCCGTAGGTGTGACCGACGATATCGGTTGCCGAAAAGCCGATCGCGAAAATATCGGTGTTCGAATCCTCACCGAGCTGATGCGCCTTCATTGCCTCAAGGGCTACGGACAAAGTCATCTCATCGGCAAACGGAGTACGTCGCAGGTCATCGTAAAACAAACGTTGAGGCGGTTTACCTCGAATGGCGTGAGGAAATACCGTGTCCTTGCGATCCCACTCGCCATCGACGTTGTCGGGCCCGGCGTATCGCTCGTAAAGAGCGGTGTCGGGAAGCAGCCTGGTCCACATCCGGCCTGCATACTCATCAGCCACGTGACGACTGTTCCAGGTCAAAAGCCATCTTGGTGCTTCAGACATGTAATAGGTGCTCGTGATGAAATTGCCACCGGCTGTCTCGTACCAGTACGCAGCATCGCCGCGACGTCCGGCCATCAATATGGCTGACCGATCCTTCAGTGATACGCCAACAACGCGAGATTGGCGGTTTTTCGTTTTCAGCACATCGCCAATCGTAAAGCTAATCGCATTCACAGGCGATGCGCTGCGCCCTTCACCGCCGAGCGGCGTCTGAACGGGATCGTCGACGACATTCACGAATTTGTGGAGATAAGCGTCATACCATTCGTTCGCCACGATGCCCGAATGGCTTGGATGACGCCCGCTCAGAATAACGGAGTGCCCCGGGCCGGTTTCCGTCGCCGAATGCCGGTAGTTCGCTTCTGTAAAGACGGCGCCTCGATCAAGAAGCATCTTCAACCCGCCTTTATACAGGGGAGCAAAGCGCGTCAAATAATCAAAGCGCATTTGATCGATGGAAAGAACCAGGATGAGCTTGGGTTGGCCCGGTGTGCCCTGACTGAAACTGTCTGAGGCACCGATCAGGCCAACCAGGAGGAGCAGTGCGAGTCCGACTCGACGCATGCGGCTAGCGATCACTTCTTGTGGGACTCGATGTAATTGAGCATGAAGGTTTTTAACGTGGCATTACCCAGACCTAGACTCGCCGCTTCAGTGCCAGCGCGCTCGACGTCCCAGTTATCCAGTAGAACTCTCTTCACGAACCACATGGCCGCTGCCCTGTTGCCGCTGGCACAGTGAATAAACGCGGGCTGATTGCCGGGTTGACTGATCGTCAAGAGAAACCGATCTACGACCGCCGGATCCGGCGCGGCGTTGTTGAAGGGAATATTGTAGAACTTCATTCCGGCGGTTTTTGCGGCCGCCGTTTCAGCTTCAATATCCGCTCCCTGCTCTGTCGGCTGTCGAAGGTTAATGATGGACGCGAAACCCATTTTCTTGATCTCAGCTACGGCGGATGGAGTGACAGCGCCGGCACACGCAACGGTAGACTCCACACGGGCTAAGTTCGTGATGCCTGGCACGGCGTCTTTTGTGACTTGGGCTTGTGCGGCAACCGCCAGGATCACCGCCGCGGCGATTAGGGCAATCAATGTTTTCATAAGCCTCCTTTATACGGCGTAGGCAAACGTGTAACCGCGTTCCTGCGCGCGGCTGACTGCAATGATTCCTGCGGGAACCATGTGCGCATTGGTGACGATGTTTGCGATCAATTCTTCATTAATCTTCTCTGCCGGACTACCGGTAGCCGCGGCGATCGCTCCCGCGAAATTGCGCGTCGCAACACGGCATACTGCCAACTGAGCACCGCGCTTCGTTACGCTGTCGAGTGTGATTCCAAGACTGGTGAGCATCGACACAGAACCCGGTGCGTTATATAGATTCACCGCGGGCGGTTGCTTCGTTTTCGGATCATTGAAATTGAGCCGCTGCGCAAGAACGCGTCCATATTTCGACCAGATCGCGTCGTTATATGCAAATGGCGTCGAGTTGTGACGCACCACGATCACGAGCGCAATATCGGAGTACTCCAGACCGTACGCATTTTTGTTCGTGTCCAGGAAATTGTTGCTGTATAGCAGCGCTCCGCCGAACCCGTCGGCCGTTGTCGTATCGAATACGAGCCGATGCTTACCTGGAATCCCGTCCAGCCAATCATCTTCGGCATGACGTGCCGGCTGCCACGTGGCCGGAGCAGGCGATTGCGCAGGTAGTCTGGGAGGTTGCAAGGCAAGGGATGCGCCCAGTGAACTAAGGAAAGATCGTCTGAGAATCATGACTGAGAATGTTACTTTTGTGCGAGGAATTTGTCGACAACGCCGAGGAACTGGGTTGGATTCTCCTCGCTGGGGTAGTGTCCAACTCCAGGGATTGTAACGATCTCCGCTTGATGCAGGACCTTGCGCAATTCTTCCTGGGTCGCAGCAGGCACAATCGTGCTGCGGCCTCCCAGTATGTAAATGATCGGAGATTTAATCTCGCGTACGAAACGCCAGAGCTCCGTCGGGACGAAACCATTGCCGATGGCGGGATCGCGCTTCCAGATGATCCGGCCATCCGCGCGCGGTTTCGATCCGTAATGCACGTAGGCGCGAAGGATCTCGTCCGCGGTTCGAGGATTCGCGGCTTTTTGCTGAGCGAAAAGCTCGTCTTCGGACGCCCATCCTTGTTCATCTTCGCGCTTCAGACGAGCAGTCATTCCGTCGGCGATTTCGCGAGGACGTTCGGGGCCGACATCTTCGGAAATGACCGCCGCCACCAACTCAGGATGGAGTCCTGCAAAAACCTGCGCGACACGGCCGCCGGTCGAATTGCCCCAGATGACAATGTTCCGAAGACGGAGCTGCTGGGCAAGACCTTCAATGTCCTTCACGTAATCTTCAACGAGGTACGCGCCTTTTGGATCCCAGCTCGAATCGCCATGCCCGCGCATATCGACGGCCAGGACGTGATAGCGTGAGGCGAAATGCGGCGCGATGTGATCAAAGGTGTGCGCGACCCGCCCGATGCCATGCAACATGATTAACGGCTGCTTGTCCGCCATGCCCCATTCGAGGTAATGGATTCGCAGGCCATTAACGGTGATGAAGCGCTCGATTTGCCTCTGTTGAAAAACACCTGCAGCGAGGGCCAAGATCGGACAGAAACCACAAAGACACAAAGACACCAAGAACCTTCTGACATTTCTTTGTGCCTTTGTGTCTTTGTGGTTTTTAACGTTCGTCACAATCACAGCCCGAATGCGATGAGGGCATTATCCTCGCCGGTACCCGTAGCGACAACGACGAACTGTTTACCCGACCGCGTGCGATAAGTCATGGGGACCGCCGTATTGTCATACGGAATCTTGCCACGCCAAATTTCTTTACCGGACTTCTTCTCGAACGCATACAGGTAGCCGTCGCCTCCGCCGATAAACACAAGACCGCCTTTAGTGACCATCGCACCGCCACGGCTATTCGGCGATCCCAACCGCTCCGGCAATGTGACACCTTTTAACAAAGGATGGTTTCGGATCGCCGGATTCCCCTCCCCGAGCGGCGCCTTCCACGCAATCTCACCTTTGTTCAAATCGATCGCAGTTAACACCGCCCACGGCGGCGAGACAAGCGGCAAGCCGCCGGGCAAAGCGGCCGTCTCGCCTCCGCGAGCAAACACGTTCGAATAATCCACCGGAACGAGAGGATCCGATCCATCGTTCTTGGCGAGCCGGTTCACGCCGATCTGGTTTGCGGCACGCACAAACAGATATCCAGTCTCGGGATCAAATGCTGCACCACCCCAATTGGCCCCGCCGTTTTGTGATGGCCGCTGGAGCGTTCCTCTTAATGAAGGCGGCGTGAAGATTGGGCCGAGCCGGAATTTGCGAAGTTGTTCCTCGGCCAGCTTCTTAATTTCCGGCGTCAAATCATTCGCATTCTCCAAGAGGACGCCTTGTTCAACGAACGCGGGCGGCTTACTGGGAAATGGTTAAGTCGGGTACGGCTTCTCTCCCGGAACGTCACTCTCCGTCGGAACGGAACGCTCGGTGATCGGCCACACGGGCTTTCCGGTGACGCGATCGAAGACGAACGTATCACCTCTCTTGGTCACCTGGGCGACAGCATCGACGCGCTGCCCGTTGACGGTAATCGTCACGAGGTTCGGCTGAGCCGGAATATCCCAATCCCACAGACCGTGATGTACCGTCTGGAAATACCACTTCAATTTTCCACTCGCCGCATCAAGGCATACCAGGGACTCCGCAAATAGATTCGCTCCCGGCCGCTGCCCGCCGTAGTAATCACTGCTTGGAGTCGAAGTTGGCAGATACAGAAGACCACGCGTTTCATCCAGAGCCATCGGGGCCCATACATTGCCGTGGCCATTCGTACGCCATGATTCGTTCTCCCAGGTATCGGCTCCCGGGTCTTTCGCTGACTGTGGGATTACGGAAAACGTCCACACACGCTGGCCGGTGCGAGCGCTGAACGCTTGAACATATCCAACGGGGTCGGATCCCTGAACTCGATCCGGAACCTGACTGCCGAGAATCACGAGATCCTTGTAAACAACAGGCGGTGAACTTTGAGTTGCATGCGTTGAGTCGGAGATACGCGGCAGGTCATTAAGCGGAACCTGACCGTTGCTGCCGAATGTGTGAACCGGTTCGCCCGTCCGCGCGTCGAGGGCGAAGAGACGATTGCGGCTGTTCAAGAAAATATAGAGCCTTCCATTACTCTTCCAGAACGCAGTGCCGCGGAGTTTCCAGCCGCTCGCCGAGAGGAGTTGTCCAAGTTTGTAGGCTTCGCCGTCGAATCGCCAAAGTTCTTTGCCGGACTCGGCGTCCACCGCGGCGATGCTGTTGTAAGGCGTCGTCACGTAGAGCACACCGTCGATCATCAACGGGGTGGCCTCGAAGAATCCAGGTGTCGTTCCATATTGCTTGAGCGGCGTCTCCCAATGCTTCCACTGCCAGGCGATGTGGAGTTTCTGCACGTTGGAGGTATTGATGTCCGCAAGCGACGAATACTTGGTACCGGCTTGATCGCCGCCATAATAAGGCCATTCCACTTGCTGAGAGGGTTGAGAAAGCAGAAGCGCGCAGAGTCCCGCGGACAGAGCACAGCAGACGAAAAACAATTTTGAAATTGGACGAATCCTGCATCGCAAATCCGAAATCCGAAACCTCAGACTGGACGGCCTTCTATGTGCGAGTCCAATCTGCAATTTCGGGTTTCGGATTTGCGATGCAGGATTAGTCCAATTTCGAAATTTCATTACGATCCGCTCCCCCATTCGCGCCGCATCGCCACACGATCGACTTCCTTTCCTCGCATGTACACTTTTGAAATGCGGCGGCTATTCTTGATGTCATCCAGAGGATTGGCGTCGAGCACCACGAAGTCAGCGCTCTTGCCGGCAGCAACCATTCCGAGGTCGTCAAGTTTCATGATGCCTGCGGATGTCTTCGTCGCAGCTACGAGAACCTGAGACGGCGACATACCGGACGCAACCATATCGGCCAATTCCGCGTGAGCCGTCCAACCAACAGAGGTTCCCGAATCGGTGCCGAAACCGATCCTTGCACCCGCCGTGTTGAGCTTTTTCAAATTCCGCGCCTGAAGATCGAAAAACGCCTGCGCAGTGTTTGTGGCTTCGGGTGTACGTTTCGCGATCGCGTCACGCATTTGTTGGATTGTTGCGGCAGGCACGGTTTCCGCCAACCAGGCGACATCTTCTAAAGTTGGCGTCGGCCGATCCGGCAAATTGGGCGTCCAGAAAACGTTCGGATGCTCCTTGAGCAGCTTCAGGAACTCATCGTCGATCTCCTTGTCCCTAACGCCGTGTGCAAAACCGTCGATACCTGATCGTACGAGATCTTTCGCGTCGGCCAGGTTGAAAATGTGTGCGACGACGCGGAGATTCTGTTTGTGGGCCTCGTCGATAATCGGCCGATAGAGCGCTGGAGGCAGCTTCATCACCGTGCCGTTGCGATCATCGACCCAGATCTTGACCAAATCGACTTTTTTGGCCGCTAAGTCCTGAACGGCTTTTCTTGCTTCCGCTTCGGTCGTTACGCCGTACGCTACATCTTTCCAGTACTCCGCTCCCGGTCCTTGGTTCGGGAGTGCGATACCACGACCCGCCGTGCGAAACAACGCAGCACCGGGAACGGGATTGGCACGCAGCTCGTATGCAGCTTCACCGCGATCGATGCCCATACTCTGTGTGGCGGCGATTCCGTAATAAGCGAGGCGTCGCAGGTGGTCGATGAGGTTTTCTTTCGAGTATGTATCCTTGGCAATTTTGCCTGTCTTGATTATGGCGTGTCCGAGGTGGCTATGCGCATCGATGATGCCGGGAATAACAGTCTTTCCGGTCAAATCGACTCGAGCCGCACCCGGCGGCGCCTGAATCTGCCCTTTCTTGCCGACCTGCGTGAACCGGTTGTTTACCACGACGAATGCAGCATTTTCAATTGGGGCGCTGCCGTCGCCAGTAATGAGCCGTGCGCCCTCAAACAGCGTCGCAGTTCCTGACGGCTGTTGAAGCGCGTGTATCGTTGTCAAACAGACAAACAAAATGAATAGGAAACCAGGCACAATCTTCAATTGCCGCATAACACCCCCAGGCGGATATTGGCGCGAATTCTACTCCGCGCTTCAACGCGTTTGCCAGAAAATGCCATTCGCGCAATCCGCGCTCGATTCCCCCAAAACTGCTGTAGAGTGAGGCATGCGCATTCGACTGTTACAATTTGTACTCATTCTCGACCTTTGCATTACCGCTTTATACGCGCAGAAAGAACCGGCCGGCCAACAGTCAC
>DATFXZ010000541.1:0-6716 GCA_035315305.1 Terriglobia bacterium
TTTCGACAAAACGGGCGTTTCCAATCGACTCGAGCTGGCATTGTTTGCCATCAAGCACGGCCTCGTTTCAACGGAATAGGGCCCTGTGATAAATTCGGTTTTATCGAAATTGTGACCGCCCGTTCAAATTTTGAAATGCGCGCGAAGCAGTTATTAAAGCTAACAATTCCGGTCATCCAGTCAGCCGCGCCATCCGCGGCTACGTCCTCTCGATAATACCGATCTCGACTTCTCATGGCGTCGCTCGATGGTTGAAGTGTGGGTTCGCCGCACACTCGAAGAAGCAGCGCGCCGCGCGTCCCGCTTTTAGCTTGCCGCAATCGTCTTCGTGAGAGAAGATGCGCGTCATGTTGCGACTCATCACTTTTGCATTGTTGCTTGTTCCAACCGGTTTACTCCAGGCGCAGTCTCGAAATCTCGAGATCTACTGGATTGACGTCGAAGGAGGCGCCGCTACGCTGTTCATCTCGCCGTCGGGTGAGTCAATGCTGATCGACACCGGCTTCGAAGTCGACGGCCGCGACGCCAAACGGATCTATGCGGCTGCCCAGCAGGCCGGTCTGAAAAAGATTGATTACGTTGTGATCAGTCACTATCACGCCGATCACGTCGGCGGCCTTGCCGCTCTTTCAAAGATGATTCCGCTCGGCAAATTTTATGGACGCGGTGACGAGATCGAAGCAGTGAACCAGAAGTGGCTCGATAGCTATCGCACGGCCTCCGCAGGCAAGCGAACGATCGTTAAGCCCGGCGACCGCATTCCGATCAAAGGCTTTGAAGCCCTTGTTGTTTCTTCCGATGGAAAACTGCTCGATAAACCGCTCAGCGGAGGCGGACCGAATGCGCTCTGTACTAATGCCGAACAGAAAGCTCCGGCAGGACCGGAAAATCAGAATATGGTGGGAACTCTACTCACATTCGGCAGGTTCAAATTGCTCGCGCTCATTGATCTGGATTGGGAAAAAGAGATGGAGTTCGTCTGCCCGGTGAACAAACTCGGCACAGTGACCGTGTATCAGTCCGGGCGTCACGGATCATTTGACGGTGCGGGTGCTCCTGCCTTGCTAGGCGCTATCCGTCCGCAGGTGGCGGTGATCAATAATGGGCCGAGAAAAGGTCTGGGGCAAGTTGACGACACCGTGCGATCCATTACGCCGGCGGCCATCAAGGTGACGCCTTATGAGCGAAATGCGTATGCCAGGCTGTCGAAGATCCCGGGAATCGAGGGCATTTGGCAAGGGCACCTTTCCTTGTTCGACAAAGATCCCAGCCACAACGCATCGCCCGACATGATTGCGAACCTCGAGGACACCGCAGACTGCAAGGGGAACTGGATTAAGGCATCCGTGGAGCCGAGCGGCAGGTTTACGATCACCAACGGTCGAAATGGTTTTAGTAAGACCTACATGGCGCGGTGAATTACCAGAAATTTTGAAATCGCACAAATTATATTCCCCTCCTCACGAGGAGGGGAATCTTTGCTTCAATCGATTTTCAACACATCACAAATCTGAGGCTGCGCCTCGCGCTGTAACATGTGTTGGTACGCCGGCTAGCGGACATTCTGAAAGATGGCTCCGCCCTTCATGACAAACCGGACATGTCGCGTAGCTGAGATGTCTCGGGTGGGATCGCCCTCGACAGCGATCAGGTCGGCGAGCAAGCCTTCCTTAACGCGTCCGATGCGATTTTCCATGTGAAGCACGCGAGCATTTACGGATGTTGCGGAGCGAAGCGCATCGAGCGCAGGCATGCCGAAATCGACCATGGCTTGGAGTTCACGCGCGTTCTCGCCATGTGCGAATACGCCGGAGTCGCTGCCGCTTGCAATCGTAACTCCCGCGGCGAGTGCAGCGCTAAAGCTGGTGCGTTTTGTGTCGAGATTACCGGAAGAAACGGTAAGTGAGGCGGTCAGGGTTGGACATAGTGCCACACTACGCTCTTTCATCAACCGGAACACTTCGGCAGTGCCGCGATCTCCATGCTCGATAGTCTCCACGCCTGCCATCGCAGCGCGCCGCATTCCCTCCGGAGTCGAAGCATGTGCCGCTACGGCGCGGCCGCTGCTTTTAGCAGTTTCGACGATCAGCTTCAACTCATCGAGTGAAAACGTAGGCTGCGCTTCGCCGTTGGGCCCCCAACTGTAATCTGCGTAGACCTTGATCCAGTCCGCACCCTTCCCAATTTGGTCGCGTACGACACGGATAAGGCTGTCGACTCCATCGGCTTCCTCTGCGCCTTGCGGAACGCGCCACTCAGGGGCATAGCCTTTAGGGGCATAGCTGCCTGTCGCCACGATGGCCCGTGTGACAACGAGCATACGCGGTCCGGGTATGATGTTTTGCGATACGGCGTCGCGCAAACCGACATCGGAGTAGCCCGCGCCTTCGGTTCCGAGGTCACGAATCGTGGTGAAACCTGCCAGCAATGTGTTGCGCAAGTGGTTGGTCGCCCGTGCCACGCGTAACGCGAGCGGCTCATGCGCCACTTGATCGTTCCACGATGTTTCGCTGTAGGGATGCAAGAGTACGTGCGAGTGGGCTTCAATGAGGCCAGGAAGCAGAGTCATATCCGGTAGGTCGATCGAGCGCGCGTCCGGCGGAACGTTCACACTTGTAGCCGGCCCAACGCCCGCAATCTTGTCGCCGCGCACCATAACGACCCAGGAATCGTGCGCACCATCGCCGTCGAAAACGCGCGCAGGCCGGAGTACAGTGACCTGTGCCTGAGGCGACTGTCCCATTGAATGCATCGCGAGCAGACACAGCAAGCCCCCAATGAGGCCGCGCTTCACTGCCGACGTTCCAAAACTTCTGTGGGATTTCACGAGTTCAGCTCCGTTTGATTTTCTGGAATCGTACGCCAGCCGGTATCCGCTCGCAATCGACAGGCCCGTGGAGTTCCCGCAAAAGTCGAACTCACGTTACCGTGTCCGTCTGGCGACCCGAGTTCGCTTTGCGGGTGGTTTCTTCTTTGAAACTGCTTTTCGCTTGCCGGCCTTTGCTGCCTTCGAAGGATGTAGTTGTGCGGAGACCTCGTAGGCCTCCTGGAGCCAATCGGTAATCGGGGCCTCTACCTGGTCGCGATGGATAATCCGGATTTGATGGCCGAATTTAACGGTCGATGTCTGCACCACCTGGCGTATATGCGGATCTTTCAGTTTCCTGCCAAGGAAGAACCAGATCTCGAGAAACGACTTCTGTGGACGGACGAAGAAGTAACACGCTTTGCGCGAGAACATGATGGAGCGATGCGACGCGTAGATTCTTTGATCACCGAACTCGGACGCTGTTTCGCGTAAACGCTCCCAGGCGTCCATCAAATCATCCGATAACTCTCTTGTCAGATTTTCCTCGGTCGTTGTCCAGCAATCGTGCGGCGTGCCCTCCTCGACCTGTTGCTTACAGTGATAACACTCTCTTGTTGCCATGGTGCGATCCTTGGATGTTAGCGGGCAGACCTGCAGTATTACACGGATTAATTTGCGTAATCCGTGCAATCCGTGGCTATCACGGAGGAGTACAATGTGCCGCGATGTCCTTCGTACGAGACATTCGCCTCGCGCTCCGTCTGTTTCGGCAGACCCCCACCATAACTGCGATTGCTTTGATTTCCATTGGATTGACTGTTGCGGCTACCTCCGTGGTGTATACAGCGATCAAGGCGGTACTCATCGATCCTCTTCCGTACACGCAGCCGGAACAACTCGTCCAATTCCGCACTGATTTTCCGTTCCTGACAAACTCGGGACAGGCTCAGACCGATTTCGTGTTCTGGAAGGATGCGCAGGAGATCATCAGGCGGGCTCACAGTTTCCAGTCGATCGGAATTTACGGCAATGCCCTCCTGGATCTGGCAGGGGATGCAACCACTCCACCCGAAGCGTTGTACGGGCTACGCGTTTCAGCCAGTTTGTTTCCGACACTTGGTGTATCGCCATTCCTCGGACGCAACATACTCGAAGAAGAAGATCGGCCAGGCCGGCCAAGAGAAATGATCCTGAGTTATGGTTTGTGGGCGCGCCGATTTAACGCGGATCGTAACATCGTTGGAAAAACCGTACGGGTGAACGGCGAAGATTGTCTTGTGATCGGCGTGATGTCTCGGGACTTCAACTTCCCGTTGCGAAGGCAAGCGGCTCGGACACCCCAACCATACGTCGAATTCTGGACAGCATTACGGCTCAATCCAGCTGATCCGGATGCGGACAAAGGTGCACTCAGCGAAATCGGAAGACTGCGGCCAGGCGTAACAATGAGTCAGGCGCAAGAGGATCTGGCTTCGATCAGTACTACTCTTGCCCGCGAGTTTCCGGGCACAAATCGTGATCGGACTCTTCGAGCAGGCCTACTGTGGGATCGAACATTAGGCGATGCGCGGAATTCTCTTTGGTTCTTAATGGCTGCGGCCGTGACGTTCATGCTCATCGGCTGCGCTAATGTCGCCAACCTGCTGCTAGCGCGTGGAGTGATCCGTCAACGTGAGGTCGCTATCCGTCTCGCCCTTGGTGCGCGGCGCAGCCGGATTATCCGCCAGTTCCTGACGGAGAGCTGTGTGCTTGCTCTGTTCGGTGGATTCGCCGGCTACGCCCTGACGGCAGTTGCTTGGGAGGTTTTGCGGAACTTAGCTCCCACGAGTATTCCTCGGCTGGCAACAGCTCGCGCGGACTGGACAGTCTTAGGATTTACGATTCTCATCGCTCTGGCCAACGGCGTGTTTTTCGGAATTGCGCCCGCGCTTCGCGCGATCCGTCGGGCGCGAGAAGGGCAGGCATCAAACCTTGCCGTGCGGGCGAAGGCAGCGATCACCCGAGACCGGATTCGCGGCGCCCTTGTAATTGTCCAGGTAGCAGTGAGCGTGACGTTAGTCGTTATCGGCGGCCAACTCGTAGGAAATTTTATCGGATTGATGCGAATCGATCCGGGTTTTACTGCAGACCGTGTGGTGGCTGCAGTCGTACTCCCGTCGCGTGAACGATACGACACTTCTCAAAAACGCGTGTCGGTATACAAACGTTTTCTCGACGCGGTTCGTGCCATTCCTGGAGTCGATAATGCCGGTACGGTGGACGCCCTGCCTTTCAGCGGAGAAGACCACGGTGCCTTTGTCAGCTTGCGTGAAGCTCCTGTCCCATCCGAGCAGATTGCCGCCGAGATCGACGTGGTGAGCGCGGAGTATCTGCAAACGATGGGTGTTCGGCTGGTTGAAGGCCGCTGGTTTCGTGAAGAAGAAGTGACTGAAGCAAGCTCGGCTGCAATTGTGAATGACGTCGCGGCAAGCCGGCTATGGCCCGGAGCCAACGCGATCGGCAAGGCGATTTGCGTTTACTGTACACACGACAACCCGCGTAACTGGAGACAGGTAGTCGGAGTTGTTTCAAGTGTACGCCACGCCGCACCCGACGAACCCTTGCAGTCCAACGTTTATCTTTCCGGTGGAGCTTTCGAACACGCGCAATTTCTGGTCGCCGGGACGGCACGACCAGCAGCAGAGGTGGAGAAGGCGATTCGATATGCAATCGCCGCAATTGATCCCAACCAGACTGTATTACTGAGTGGGTCGATGACATCTTTTCTCGCGGACTCCGTCGCCGACCGGCGATTCGTCATGAGTTTGCTCACAGTCACCGGCGGGCTCGCGCTGATTACGGCCGCAGCCGGCGTTTATGGCGTGACGTTGTATACGACATCGCTCAGAACGCAGGAAATCGGCATCCGGGTGGCCCTCGGCGCGAGTCCAGGTAAGATCCATTACCTCGTGTTTCGTCAGGCGTTCTTCAGTGTTGCAGTCGGGCTCGCGATTGGCGTGATTACAACTATGAATCTGCTGCGTGTGCTTCGGGGAGTGATGGCAGGCCTCGAAGGCGGACATGCACTGCACGTTTTTGTCGCTGTGTCCATTGTTTCGCTGACCGCAGTCGTTGCTTGCTGGATACCCGCCCGGCGCGCCACCAAGATCGACCCAATGTTCGCCTTGCGGCTCGAGTGACCAATCGAACAAAAATGGAACGGGGTTATTCCCCTCCTCGCATCACCGCGAGGAGGGGAATTCGCTCTTTTCAAAATGAGCCCCCCACTAAATTCCCGATTGGATATCTATCGCCCTTGCCGGCTCAGGATCAGCCAGAGCAAAAGAAACGCAATCACTGGGAGCAGACCGGTAATGACATACATGCGAAGACGGCGGAATCGTCGCTTCCAGGGAGTTGCGCGCCGCAGCCGATGCGACCTTCCGGTTAGGTGAACCGTTTCGGGCGCATCCAGCTCCGCTTTCATGGCGGCTGCCGATGCATAACGCTTAGCCGGATCGCGTTCCATTGCGTGGAGAATGATTTCTTCAATCTCCGGTGACAGCTGCGGATTGGCCTTTCGTGGTGCCGGAGGATCACCGGTCAGCCGTGCATTCATTACGGCATACACGTTTGGTCCCTGAAAAGGAACCTGGCCCGTTAGCATTTCATAAAGGATGGCGCCGAGACTGTAGATGTCTGTGCGTTGGTCGCCTCGTTTACCTTTAATTTGTTCGGGAGCCATGTAGTCCGGCGTTCCCATCGTGGGGGAGAATCCACCGAACGTGATCCTGCGCATGGCTTCTTTTTTGGCAATTCCGAAATCCATGATGCGCAGCGAGCCATCGTCACAGAGCATGATGTTCGATGGTTTCAGATCGCGATGAATTACGCCGTGATTGTGCATGTATTCGAGGGCATCGCAAAT
>DATFXZ010000542.1:0-6587 GCA_035315305.1 Terriglobia bacterium
TCGGCGTATAAGTGATGGTGTAGTGATTTCGGATATCGTGCGCGATATGCTTCGCGAGTTCTTCGACTTCTTCGAGACTCTTAGGGAAGTACGCCTGGCCACCGGTGATCTCGGCAAACTTCATCAAATCCTCTTTGGCCTTCTTTGACGGCGGTTTCTTGAATAATCCGCCGCGTTGATCGTCTTCCTCGAGAAGGCCGACGGCGTAAACGGTGACCTTGGATTGGCGCAGCGCCTCGATGGCTTTGTTGATGCCGTATTTGCTCGCGTTGTCTTCACCGTCGGTGATGAGCAAAATCGCTTTTTTATCTTTCTTGCCGTCCTTCGTTACCTTCTCGGCCGCGAGATACAACGCATCGTACAAAGCCGTTTCGCCTCGCGCATCGATGTTTTCGAGCGCATCGATCAGATCGCCGATGCTGCTGGTGAAATCCTGTTCCAGGTATGCCGAGTCATCGAAGTTGACGATGAAGCTTTCGTCCTCCGGATTACTTTCCCGCACGAATGCCAGCGCTGAACTGTTCACGCGTTCCCGTTTGTTCCGCATGCTGCCGCTGTTATCGATGACGAGCCCGAGGCTGAGCGGAATATCTTCGTGCCGGAATGTCTTGATCGTCTGCTGAACTTTGTCTTCCAAGATCTGGAAGTTCTCCTGTTTCAGGCCGTCTACAGGGCGGCCCTCCTTGTCCAGAACCGAGATCGGTAGTTGGACTTCGAGCGCCTCAATGCTGAGGGTGTAATCATCCTTGCCCTGCTTCTGCGGTTGGGAACGATCCTGCGCGAGCAAAACAGCGGATGATAGGAGGATGCCTAAGCCAAAAATCGATTTGCGTAACATAATACGAAGCTCAACGTGAGGGGCGGTCGTCGACCGCCCGACCGGTTCTTAATTCTTACTTGCCGGAGCGGCGTCGGCCATTGGCGCGTAGTATCCCTGCTTTGCGCGGACATTCAGTCGTGGGATGCCTTTCGGGGGATTCACTTTCATTCGAAGCTTTCGCCACTTCCCGTCCTTAGCTTGATTCGTCGAATGATAGCCGATCACATATTGGTTTTTCAGTTCGACGGCAATCTTGGTGCAGATGTCTTCCAGTTCGTAAACCGAATCCGGGAAGAATGCACGGCCTCCGGTTAAATCGGACAGTTCTTCGATTAAGGCGCGGCCTGTGTGTCCTGCGCCCAACTGGGAGTTCCAATCGTCAACGATACCGATACCGTAGATCTGCACGTCCTGTTCTTTGACGAACTCTTTCACGTTTTGGAACGTGTAGCGACTCCGATTGTCCTCGCCGTCGGTGATCAGCAGGAGCGCTTTTTTCGGATTGCTACCTTCTTTGAGCTTCTCGAGGCCGAGATAAACGGAGTCATACATTGCTGTCATGCCTTTTGCAGGTGTCATGATCAGCTTTGTCTGAAGCTTCGATACATCCGTCGTAAAATCGGAGGCCACTTCAGGACGATTCGCAAATTCGACGAGGAAGTATTCATCTTCCGGATTGCCCGTCTTCAAGAATGTTGTTGCGGCTTGGCGCGCAGTAGCGATTTTGTCCTTCATGCTGCCACTGACGTCGAAAATGACGCCGATACTGATCGGAACGTCTTCAGCCGAAAAGTACTCAATCTTTTGCTCGACCTTATCTTCCCAAATCTGAAAGTGGCTTTGTTCTAATGAAGTGACATAACGATTTAATGAGTCAGTGACAGTGGCACTGACGAGAACCAAATCGACATCTATCTTTAAGGTTTGCGGCGGTTGCTTCGCAGGCTTCTCGGTAGAGGGTTGTTCTTGAGGGTCTTGACCGCGTCCTGCCCGAGCAACCATCACGGCAGGAAGCGTAATCAACAAAAACGCAGCCAGAATGAAAGTCCAGTTTTTCCGAGTCATTAGCCCTGATCTCCTCGGGGGAGCCGCCGAGAGCCTCTTAAGGTAGCGCCATTATATTGGGGTGTTCTTAAGGAATCAACTCGTTCAGTTCGCCCTTTTTTTTAATCTCCACCAGGAACCTTCGGCCATAGCGGGTGCAACTTTTCTGCCAAAGGGGACCTGCGCTGACCCTCACCATCGTGCTAAGATCAAGCGCGGTATTTTGATGAAGGTCGAGGCCGCCATAGCGATCATCCCCGCCCGATTTGGTTCCACTCGTTTCCCCGGAAAACTACTGAGCATAATTGAAGGAAAGACGTTGATAGAACTGGTCTACCGCCGTGTCGAGCAGGCGAGGTTTGTAGGTCGGATTTTGGTCGCGACCGATGATCAGAGAATCTCCGATACCGTTAGGAGGTTCGGTGGGACCGCTGTTATGACCCGGAATGACCATCCCAGTGGCACGGATCGTTTGGCAGAAGCGGCTCAAGATTTTGACTCGGATTCGCTCGTTGTCAACGTTCAGGGCGATGAGCCGATGATCGAGCCGTCCGATATTGACCGGGCGATCACCGCCGCGGGGCTCGGCGACGCGGAAATGGTGACCCTCATGACCAGACTGGATCCGGCGCAGGCCGACGATCCGAATCGCGTCAAAGTTGTGACAGATCGCAACGGAATCGCTTTGTATTTTTCGCGTTCAAGAATTCCTTCCGGAGGGACCTGTTTTCTCCATCTCGGTCTGTACGTTTACCGGGTAGCCTTTCTAAAGAGGTTTATGAAGCTCGAACGGACGCCGCTGGAAATTGCGGAGCGGCTCGAACAGTTGCGAGCGCTGGAGCATGGGTATCGCATCCGCGTCGTGGAAGTCGAAAGCGAATCGTGGGGGATCGATACACCGGAAGATCTGGAACGGTTGCGTAAATTCGTGGGGGCAGGAGCAATCGGGGGATAGACATCGAAATTCGTTTTCTAATTTCGATGTCTGTCCCCGAATCACCTTCGATTGCTCCGGTCTCCACGAATTTAGGCAACCGTTCCCGAATTTGGAGAATCAATGGATAAAAAGTTCATATTCGTGACCGGCGGAGTTGTTTCCTCCTTGGGAAAAGGATTGGCATCCGCATCGATCGGGTGCCTGCTGGAAAGCCGCGGCTTCACTATCAACCTGCTGAAATTCGATCCCTACTTGAACGTCGATCCAGGAACGATGAGTCCTTACCAGCATGGTGAGGTCTACGTCACGGATGACGGCGCCGAAACTGATCTCGACCTCGGCCACTACGAGCGGTACACGCATGCAGAACTAACCCGAAAAAGTAACCTCACGACCGGCCGCATCTACGAAACCATCATTCAGAAAGAACGTCGCGGCGACTATCTCGGCAAAACAGTCCAGGTGATTCCGCATGTGACGAACGAAATCAAGGCGGCAGTTTATCGAGTCGCCGAGCACGTGGATGTGACGATTGTGGAAATCGGAGGCACTGTAGGCGATATCGAGTCCTTGCCATTCCTCGAAGCGATCCGCCAGATGCGGCAGGAAGTCGGTCGAGAAAATTCATTGTTCATTCACCTCACGCTTGTGCCGTTCATCCCGACCGCCGGAGAGCTGAAGACGAAACCGACACAGCACAGCGTAAAAGAGCTCCTCGAGATTGGAATCCAGGCCGACATTCTGCTGTGCCGGACGGATCGGTTCCTTTCGCCGGATATGAAGTCGAAAATCGCGCTGTTCTGCAACGTCTCAGAGCGTGCTGTCATTACTGCGAAGGATGTCGGCAGCGTGTACGAAGTTCCTCTTGTTCTGGCAGCCGAAGGTTTAGACGACGAGATTGTTCGCCATCTCCATCTGCCGAAGACCGAACGTCACATGGAAGATTGGCAAGCACTCATCGAGCGTGTACACAACCCGATCGATGATGTCTCCATTGGCGTTGTCGGAAAATACGTGGAGCTTGAAGATGCTTACAAAAGCCTCCGTGAAGCGCTCATCCATGGCGGCCTGGTTCACAACTTACGCACCAAGATTCACTGGATCGAAGCCGAAAGCCTGGAACACGACAACGAACCGGCGAAGCTGCGACAGTTCGACGGCATCCTGGTTCCGGGTGGGTTCGGCAAGCGCGGTATTCCTGGAATGATCCGCGCAATTCAATTTGCTCGTGAAGAGAGCGTTCCGTATTTCGGTATCTGCCTGGGCATGCAGTGCGCGGTGATCGAGTACGCCCAGAATGTTTGCGCTTTGAAAGGCGCCAACAGTACGGAGTTCGATGCGAACACACCGTATCCGGTGATCTACAAACTGCGAGACCTGCTTGGCGTAGACACGATCGGTGGCACCATGAGGCTTGGGGCTTACCCCGCGAACCTGAAGCCGGGCTCGCTGGCCAACCGTATTTATGATTCAAATGTCATTTCTGAACGCCACCGCCATCGATACGAGTTCAATCGACAATTCGAAAACATTCTTACAGATCGCGGATTGATCATTTCGGGTGTGTCACCCGACAAAAATTTTGTGGAGATCGTCGAGCTCGCCGGCCATCCCTGGTTCCTCGCTTGTCAATTCCATCCGGAATTCAAATCGAAACCATTAGCGCCGCATCCGCTGTTCGCTTCATTTATTAATGCATCTTACGAGCACCGTATGAGTCGAACACTCTCGTCGCGAGAAAGGGTGGCGCGATAGAGGGATGTCACCACAAAGACACAGAGACACAAAGGTCTGGCGGCGCGACATTGAGTATTCATTTTTATTGAGCCGCCAGACCTTTGTGTCTCTGTGTCTTTGTGGTGACATGCCAGCCAAAACTAGCCCAAATTTTTCAAGATGGTGAGGTCTTGCGCTATTTGATACCGGATTTCGGCATTGATCTCTCGAGCGAGTTATTCCTGATTGCAGGTCCATGCGTCATTGAGAGCCGTGACCACGCCTTCTTCATGGCGTCTGAGCTGAAGAAGATTATGTCGGCGCACCGCATGCCATTCGTGTTCAAAGCTTCCTACGATAAGGCGAATCGCACCTCGATAAATTCGTTCCGGGGTCTCGGCATGAAGGAAGGCCTCCAGATCCTCAGTGACATTCGCCGAAAATTGCAGGTCCCCGTTCTCTCCGACGTCCATGAGCCATCACAATGCAAGGCGGCCGGTGAAGTTCTCGACATTCTTCAAATCCCCGCCTTCCTCTCCCGTCAGACGGACTTGCTTCTCGCAGCTGCGGAGACCGGTAAGATCGTGAATGTGAAGAAGGGGCAATTCCTCGCCCCATGGGAAATGAAGAATGTCGTTGAGAAAATTCGCGAAGCCGGCAGTGATCGGGTTTTGCTCACCGAACGTGGCGCTACCTTTGGCTACAACAATCTCGTCGTGGATTTCCGAAGTTTTCCCATCATGCAGAGTTTCGGCTGTCCAGTGGTGTTCGATGTAACGCATAGTCTGCAGCTCCCCGGCGGACAAGGTCAGAGGTCCGGTGGTCAGCCTGAATACATTCCGCATCTCTCGCGAGCGGGTGTCGCGGCCGGCGTTGATGGATTGTTCATGGAAGTTCACGAAAATCCCGCAAAGGCGTTGTCGGACGGACCGAACGCGCTTAATCTTTCGGTATTGCCCGGTCTTCTGCAGGAGCTTCTCGAGATACGAAAATGCCTGAAAAAGACGTCACACCGTTAGCCTGGAAAATTGAGTTGCTCTTGATGGACGTCGATGGTGTCATGACGGATGGACGGCTCCTTCTGGTGCCGATGCCCGACGGCAGTGTCGTTGAGGCCAAGGCGTTCAACGTGAATGACGGCGCCGCGCTTGCGATGGCGCGGCGAGCCGGGCTGAAGATCGGGATCATTTCGGGACGCAGTTCGGCGGCTCTCACCAGGCGCGCTGAGGAACTGAAAGTCGATTTCTTCTATCATGGTCTGAATCCGAAAAAGACCTCCGCGATCGAGGAGATTTTCGCAAAAACAAAACTACCGAAGGATCGTGTGTGCTACGTCGGAGACGACGTACAGGACCTTCCGATCTTTGCCCGCGTCGGATTCCCGATCGCTGTTTCCAACGCCGCTCCTGAAGTGGCCGCTCGCGCCGCATACGTGACGCGCGCCGCAGGTGGTCAGGGCGCTATACGTGAAGTTGTAGAGCTGATTTTGAGATCGCAAGGAAAATGGGATGCAGCGTTGAGCGAATTCACGGACTAAATGAACCGGCCGCGGATGACGCGGATTAACACTGATGTTTCCACCATCGTATAATCCCGGCAATCCGCGGCTCCAGCAATCACACTTCGATTTTTGCTTCCATCGTGATCTTCGCGTTCAGCAGCTTCGAAATCGGGCATCCAGCTTTCGCGTTATCCGCCGCCGTTTGGACTTTCGCGCGGTCGGCGCCCTGCGCTTTGATCATGACGTCCAGGTGACTCGACGTTACCGAAAATCCATCGCCGACTTTTTCCAATGCGACAGTGGCCGTGGCGGAAATGCTTTGCGCCGTGATTCCGGAGCTTCCAAGTTGTGCCGAAGTAGCCATCGCGAAGCAGCTCGCATGAGCGGCCGCAATCAGTTCTTCAGGGTTCGTTCCTTTCTCATCTTCAAACCTTTTCGCGAACGAGTAGGGTACGTTGCTGAGCACACCGCTATCCGCCGAAATCGTTCCTTTGCCGTCTTTAAGTCCGCCTTGCCACACTGCAGAAGCTTTACGTTTCATGTCCCCTCCTATTAAGTCAAATGCGAAC
>DATFXZ010000543.1:0-7728 GCA_035315305.1 Terriglobia bacterium
GGAGGCGAGCTTGTCCAACAATGCATGCAGGACTTGCGGTTCACGGTAGGCGAGAGTCTTGATTTCAGCGAAATTCTTCGAGCCGCCGCCTTCGATCATGTATGACGCAAGCGTCCACGGCGCGCCCGCGAACCCGATCAATGGAACCTCATTCTGGAGCTCTTGCCGGAGTTTCTTGATGATCGAACCGACAAAAGCTACTTCTGTGGCTGGATCTGGAATGCGCAATTGATCAACATCGCTGCGCTGACGAATCGGATTTGCAAGCTCCGGGCCCTTGTCGGTCAGCGCAACATCCAGTCCCATCGCTTCGACAGGAATCAAGATGTCGGAAAAAAAAATTACCGCGTCGACACCTAACACCCGGTACGGTTGCAGCGAGACCTCGGCGGCAAGATCCGAATTTTTGCAGAGTTCAAGAAAGGATACCTTTGCGCGAATATCGCGGTATTCCTTCATGTATCGGCCGGCCTGGCGCATCATCCAGACCGGCGTTCGATCCACCGGTTGACGCCGGCACGCGCGGAGTAGCCTGTCGTTCATGCCATTTCAAAGACCGAATGATACAATACCGCGCCTTATGCAGACATCGGAATCATGGAGACGGAGGGACTCTGTGGTAACGACTCACAAGGGTCCACCGGTAATTTCCATTGTTGTCCCGGCATTTAACGAAGCGGGGCGCATTGGAAATTCAATCGGGAAGATCGATGCATTCATTCGCCAATCTCAGCTTTCGTTTGAGTGCATCGTTGTCGATGATGGGTCGGACGACGATACGGCAGAAATCGTTAGACAATCGCAAGTTGAAGGGTTGCGGCTCATACAAAACGGTCGAAATCGAGGCAAGGGTTACACTGTCCGTGAGGGTGTGCTTGCCGCGTCGGGCAAATATGTATTGTTCACGGATGCCGATCTGTCGGCCCCGATTGAAGAACTCAACAAGCTCCTTGATGTGGCGGTGAAGGAAGGCGTCGACATCGTGATCGGCTCGCGTGCCGTCGATCGCAAATATATCGAGAAACATCAATCACGCTTCCGCGAGCTCGGCGGAATGGCTTTCAATTCAATGGTCCGCCTGATTCTGGGACTTCAGCTGCATGACACGCAGTGCGGCTTTAAACTCTTTCATCGCCAAAGATCACGGCGGATTTTCGAACTGCAGAGAACGTTCGGGTTCGGTTTTGATCCGGAATTGTTATTCATTGCAAAGCTCCACGGGCTGACCATTCTCGAGACGCCTGTGCGATGGAGTCACGCGGAGGGCAGTAAAGTGAGTTTCCTACGGGACGGCATTCGCATGTTTATCGACTTGATGCAGATTCGATGGAATGCAATCCTGGGAAGGTATTCATGACGCTTCTGTCCGTAAATATCGATCACATCGCGACGATTCGCGAGGCAAGAAGGACGAATGAGCCCGATCCTGTAGTGGCTGCAGCAATGTGTGAACTGGCGGGCGCGCACGGCATTACCGTTCATTTACGCGGCGATCGCCGGCATATTCAGCATCGGGACGTGAAGATTCTTCGCGAAACCGTCAAGACGAAGCTCAATATCGAAATGGCGGCCACTGAAGAAATGTTAGGAATTGCGCTGGACGTGATACCCGATCAGGTGACGCTCGTTCCCGAACTTCCCGGGGAAATTACAACAACGGGCGGTCTGGACTGCACGCGAAATCAGCAGACGATCGCGAATGCAATCAAGCGCCTTCAGTCCATCAACATCAATGTCAGCCTGTTCATAGATCCAACCGAACAGCAGATTCGCGCGGCGCTTGGAGTTGGATCTCGACTCGTTGAACTAAACACGGCCCGGTATTCCGATGCGACGCTTACCAATCGCGAGACCAAAGAGGGAGCGGATGCGCTCGAAGCCCTCAAACAGGCTGCCGAATTGGCCCATTCAAAACAGATGCACGTACTGGCGGGGCATGGCCTGACGTATCGGAATGTCCGTGCGATTGCAGAAATTCCGCAGATCGTGGAATTGAACATCGGTCACAACATCATCGCACGAGCAGCGCTCGTCGGTCTCAATCGTGCCGTTCGCGACATGCTGGCGCTGTTGTCGTGACTCCTGATCTCGATGAGCATCTATCCGTATATCGGAATTCTCACGGCAGCCGCGATCGAGGGTGAAGTGGTGTACGCGGGTGCGGTTGTCATGGCCACGCTGGGCCGACTCGATCCCTTAGCTGTTCTGGTCTCCGGATCGGTGGGCGGTTGGGCGGGCGATCAGTTTTGGTTTTATGCGGCGCGCGGACGATTGAGTTCTTGGGCGGATAAATTTGAAAAGATCGCGCGCCGTCGTCGCGCTATCGAAGCACGCATGGAACGGCACGCGACGAAGTTCATCCTTTCGATACGTTTTCTACCAGGATTGCGCATCGCGATTCCACTGGCATGTGCATACGCCGGTATTTCGCCTGTTCACTTTTCAAGCCTCAGCTTCATCAGCGCGCTCGGATGGGCGGGGGCGATCATGTTGATCATCCAGCGACTCGGCCCGACGTCGCTCTCCGCATTAGGCATCGAAGCGTGGTGGACGCCGGCGATTCCGGCAGTTCTCGTCGTTTTGTTTTTTCGGTGGCTCTCACGAGCAGGCCCGGATAAATAAATAAGACCTGGATTGCATAATCCCCTCCTCGTGAGGAGGGGTGGCCGCGACAGCGGCCGGGGTGGTCGCTCACAAGTCACGTTGCGGTGTGAGTGACCACCCCGTCTGCGGCGCTAAGGTGGGCTTCGCCTAAATTTTTTGATGCCGCAGCCAACCCCTCCTCAGGAGGAGGGGAATACTGTCGGCGCAATCGCCGCATCGTCAATACCCCCGTCTCATATGTTGAGATCAACGGTTTATCGTTGTGTTGTGCGTTCGGCGGCTGCAACAAGCGAATCTGCAGGATGAAGCGCTTGTCTGATGATTTCGATAATACGGTTCACATCGCTCTTCGTCAGAGAGGAGTACACGGGAAGCTGCAATGTATGTTCGGTCGCTTCGGCAACGGGGCAGCTGGTTTTGAATTCCTTGAACAGGTCGAGCACGTTGCAGATGTCGACATGCATGATTTCGACATCAAGACCTGACCGAATCGCCCTATGCTTCAGACGATCGGGATCTGCCGTACGGATACAGTATTGATAGTAGACGGGTTCGGTTTCGGGCAGGCTGGCCGGCGGTTGAATTCCGTTCAGTTCCTTCAAGGCTGACGTCAACTCTGCCGCGTGAGCTCGATTAAGCGCGTTGAACTCGTCGATGTGGTCCAGCATCTTCAGTCCTATGATCGCCTGGGCATTCGTATATCTCTTTCGATACGATTCGGGCAACGGATCGAGAGGACGAATTTTCTCCCACAGATAACGGCTGAGATCGTAATCGCCGAAAAATGAGGCGATATAGAAGGCGAGGAACATCGTAAACGTGAAACCGTAGGGTCCGATTAGACTTCGCTGAAGGTTTCCAAACAGGATTTTTTTGAATACATCTTTGGCGCGCGGCCACTCCTCCGCTTCGGCAAGAGCCCGGACGCGAGCGGCAATCGCGTTGTCAGCGGTTATAGCCATTCCGCCGCCATAGGTGTTCAGTGGCTTCAACATCTGGAAGCTGAAAAACGACGCGTCGCCGAACGTACCCACCTTTTGGCCTCTATAGGTAGCACCCAGCGCATGCGCACAATCCTCGATAACGGCTAGGTTGCGCGCTCGGGCAATTCTCATGATTGCTTCCATTTCGCATGGCTGGCCGTAGAGGTGCGTTGGAACCACGGCGCGGGTCTCCGGCGTAATAGCGGCTTCGATTTTGGAAGCGTCGATGTTGAACGTCGAAGGATCGATATCGACAAACACCGGACGGAAACCAAGGACACGAGCCATTTCCGGCACAACCCAAAAAGTCAGAGCTGGAAATATGATTTCCGAGTCAGGAGGCAGTTCGAGCGCTTTCAGAAGGTAGTAGAAAGCCATGCGCCCATATGAAGCGGAAATAGCGTGCCGGGTTCCGTGATACGCCGCGAAGCGCCTCTCAAATTCTTGAATGCCATGTCCGCGGAGTCCCTCTCCGCGGACGATAGCTTGCAACGCGGCCATCATCGAACCTGAAACGTGGCGTGCCCCATATCGGGCAATAGTACGAATCATTGATCGGTTGCCTTGGATGCATGCGCCTGGAAGAACTCGAGATCGCTCGCTAACTGCCGTCGTCTTGCATAATTCTCCAGGCGTCGTAGCGTTTCATTCGGCGTCCTGATGCCAAGATAATTCAAAGCAAATGAAGGCCGAATATAGAAGCGGCAGTACGCCGACCCCAGCAAACGCCGCAACTCTGCGTGTGACATGTGTGGATGAGTAAACGTCGGCGTATAGCCATCGAATTTTTCCCAATCCGTTTCCGTGATAAGCGGCTTCATATGCTTGTACAAGGGCGTCCCGGGAAATGGCGTCAAGATCTTAAACAGTGCGGCCGTGCTGCCCAAGTCGATCGCATAGTCGATGGTCGCATTGATGCTTTCGACTGTATCCGTCAGGAAACCGAGCACGTAAAAGCCTTCCGTCGTGATCCTCTTATCACGGCAATAGCTGATGATCTCCCGTTGATGCTCGGCTGGAATCGGTCGCCGGCCGACACGCTTCAAAGTAGCTGGGTCCATGGATTCCACTCCGAACGTAACCGTATCGAGACCTGCGCGGTGCAGCAGATCCAACAGTTCTTTGTCGACATCGTCGAGACGTGTTTCGCATTCGAATCCCACTTTGAGATTCTTACGAATAATACCTTCTGCAATGCCGATTGCACGTTCACGTTCTTCGGTGAATAGGGGATCGCGGAAAATGAGATACGCTTCGCCATAACGTTTACAAATCTGTTCGATTTCGGCGACGACATTTTCCGCCGACCGAGCTCGATAGGGCGCTGTGATTCGATGCGGGCAGTACGAGCAAAACTCCGGACAACTCCTGCTCGAAAGAATCGGGAACGCGTGACGTGATGCGAATATCGAACGACCGACGGCATGCCGGCCACTGTCGAATAAGTGCCATGCGGGAAATGGCAAGCTATCCAGGTCGTCTATTGCCGGACTTGCAAACATTCCCGACGGAACTTCACCGGCCGCAATTCGCAGGGCCGCATGTTCGGGCTCCCCGCGAATCAGGAAATCAGCGTGATCCCGCAACAATTCGGGCATGTGCGTGGCGGGCGCTCCGAAAAAACCGACACGCATTTTCGGATGCCGTCGCTTCGCGTCTTGTGCCCACTCCACTTCGTGTCTGTAATCAACAAGAGAACTCAATACGAGGGCGACGTCGCCCCCGATTATTTCTTCTCTCGTAACGCGGACGTCGTGTCCCGCATTTTCGAAAATAGTCGCCAAATAACCGGCGTGAATACTGGGAACATTTTGGAATAGTTTCCGGACCCGCTCCATCCAACGAGTAGCGAAAGAAAAACCCTGAAATCGAGAACCGTATCCGCCCACAACCGTATCTTTATTCACAAAACCGCCGCGCCCTTTCAGGTCGGCGATAACAACGCGCATAGAGGCCTCCGCTCGAAAAAGTCGCTAAATGATTTACCGAAATAGTTTTTTCAGATGTGCGTTGCCGTTGGGGGTCCTCTAGGAGGGACTTGTCGCAATATCGAGTCCAAACAGATTTTCTCGGCTTCCGAATAAAGCAGAGCTATGCAATCGTCTGCGAGGTTGAAGGGGTTAGCCGAGGACGTTGTTTGAGGAAGGGGATCGATGGAGATATTTCCGACGGGGTCAGGGTGGCAGGTTTGCCTGTGGTACTCAGGCCCGGTATAACCGCCCACAAGATAAGCCCATGAGCTGATCTTCTGAAACTTACTCTTTCCCTGATTCAGCCAAATGGCGATCGGGCGAATCGACGTAGCGCTTGTGATGACCAGATCGTCTTTGCTGTCATTGTTGATATCCCTCGTTTGCAGAGTCAGGCCTGCCACGCCTTCGCTAACGTACGTCGTTAAATGGAGCTTAGGACGACCGCTCGTGAAGTGGATATTGACGTGATAAACATAACCACGCTGGCGAATGGTTGCGGTCTCCGGTATATGATCCCCGTCCAAGTCATGATCAAGCCGAGTGTGGTATGAAATGCGGCGTTCCGAGGTGTGATGCGACGCAAACACCGAGTTCGCTCCAAACAGAAACGCGGCAAACGCGGCGACAAAAGTTATGACCCTTGTGTTACGGTACAACTTGAAGATCGAAAGCAACGAGAGCTCCGCAATGAGGGCTGTTTATGCCCGCAATGATAGCTCATTTAGACTGAGGATTTAACTCTTTGCTTTACAAATATTTCGTGTCAATCGGCAAAAGGTACTATTTTGCCCTGCTATTTTTTCTTACCCTTCCAGCCCGAGCACAGGGACTAGAAGAGATTTTGGATCGGATGATGGCGCGTAACGCATGGCAGGATCGCGCATTGTTGGAGTTTCAAGCGGACCGAAAGTTCTACGCCGCCAACGTCAGATTCAAGACAGATTCGACCATGTACGTCCAAACGGTGTTCCGTCAGCCCGATCAGCTTCAGTCGACGGTTACGCGTCATGAAGGCTCAAAATTCATCCGCTCCCGCGTGTTCGATAAGATTCTCGAAGCCGAGAGCGAAACGAGCGCCAAGAAGGACAAGAAACAAGTCGATATCATTCCAGCCAACTACAATTTCGCTCTTGAAGGACAGCAAGACTGTGAGGGCAGGCGATGCTTTCGGTTGAAGATTACACCCAAGCGTCGAGACAAATATTCGGTTGACGGTGAAATCTGGGTGGATGGCGAAGACTACAGCATCGTTCGAATCCGTGGGGTACCGGCAAAGAAACCTTCCATGTGGACTCTCAAAACCGAGATCGACCGGCGATACAAGAAAATTGATGGTATCTGGCTTCCCGACCGGATGGATTCCTCGAGCGACATTATGATTGCCGGCCGTTCCGTGCTGTCGATCGAGTACAACTACAAATCTGTGCAGACCGCCCCTTAGTTCTTTATGGGTTCCTAACGTGGTTACCGTATTTGGGAACCTCTTGGAAGCATGTGTTAGCATGTTCGGTTGTGATGGAAGATAGAACCATTCTGCTGCCGAAGCCCCGCGGATTTTGCGCAGGTGTTATTCGTGCTATCGACATTGTGACACTCGCACTTCAGCAACTGGGCCGGCCGGTTTATGTTCGCAAAGAGATCGTTCACAACAGGTTTGTAGTGGATCAATTGGCTGCTGAGGGAGCAGTCTTCGTAGACAGTCTCGACGAAGTTCCGGATGGGGCCGTGACCATCTTTAGCGCGCACGGCGTTTCGCCGGAAGTTCGAGAAGAAGCTCGAATTCGCAATCTTCGAATAATTGACGCGACGTGTCCTCTGGTGACGAAAGTTCATCTGGAGGTCATCCGGTATGCGCGCGAGAACTACAGCATTATCCTGATCGGTCATTACAATCACGATGAGGTGATCGGCACGTTTGGAGAAGCACCGGGTTCCATTCAGGTTGTTTCCGATATCGCAGATGTCGACGCTCTCACGAACATTCAGCCGGACCGAGTGGTTTACACGACGCAAACAACCCTGAGCCTGGATGACGCGCGGGAGATTGTCGAGCGCCTGAAGCAGCGGTTTCCCTCAATCGTTTCACCGGCAAGTTCTGACATTTGTTATGCAACTCAGAACCGTCAGGCCGCTGTAAAAGCTCTTGCAGAAAGAGCTGACCTGATTCT
>DATFXZ010000544.1:0-4108 GCA_035315305.1 Terriglobia bacterium
GCGCTGCCGAGTAAAGAGGCGTTCTTATATGTCTTCGATCGTGTGACCGGAAAGCCCGTGTGGCCGATCGAAGAGCGTCCAGTACCGAAGGGCGAGGTTCCTGGTGAATCGTACTCTCCGACACAGCCATTCCCGACAAAGCCGCCGGCGTATGCGCGCCAGGCTGTAACGGTCGACGATCTGATCGATTTCACGCCAGCACTGCGAACACAGGCTTTACAGGTCGTCGAAAGCGTAAAGATGGGACCCATGTTCAATCCTCCTGTACTTAGTAAGATCGGTGGTCCCCTGGCCGCATTGACTCTAGGAACCACAGGTGGCGGCACAAACTGGCCCGGTGCGGGCTACGATCCGGAAACACACGTCGTCTATGCACAGGCAAACAATTCGCAGATTGTTCCCATTGGATTGATCGACCCGCCGGAAGGCTTCTCGGATATCAAGTATGTGTTGGGTACGGCCGGTCAACCATTCCGAGTCAGCGAAGGACCAGGATTCGGAAGCGCCGCGGACTTCCCTCAACCGCAACGAGGCCGCGCACCTGAAGCGGGTGCCCGAGGAGCCGGACGAGGAGCCGCACCGGCGGGACAGGCTGCGCCTGCGACGCCTGCAGCACCTGCTCCTGCGGCTGCTCAGGCGGAAGGAGCAGGGGTCCGCACAACGGTACAGGGTCTGCCGCTCGTCAAACCGCCTTATGGTGTTCTTTCGGCAATCAATCTGGATAAAGGCGAACTCATGTGGCAGGTTCCACACGGAGACACTCCGGATGGCGTACGGAATAATGCGGCGCTGAAAGGATTGAATATTCCGAAAACAGGACAGGGTGGAAGCGTTGGACTGCTGGTGACCAAAACCGTCGTCGTGGTGGGAGATCCTCAAATGACTACGACACCGGACCATCCTCGCGGCGCCATGCTGCGCGCCTACGACAAGACAACAGGGAAGGAAGTTGGGGGTGTGCTGATGCCGGCCCCGCAGAGCGGATCGCCAATGACGTACAGCGTAAATGGCACGCAATACATTGTCGTGGCTGTGAGCGGCGGCAACTACTCAGGCGAGTACATCGCGTATCGCTTGCCCGCGGACGCGCGATGAAGGGGATAGGCAGCCCGAAGGGCTGCTCGGAAATCAGCCCTGGGTGGAGCGGAGTGACACCCGGGGTGTATCGTCCAGCTGAATCCTCGCACCCCGGCCGGGGTGCGAGGACAACTTGGAAACGAAACCAGGGGTGGCTCGCTTCGCACGCTCACCCCTGGCGAATTTCCTTCCGCACCTTCGGCGCGGTTCTATTTTTCCTATGTCTAGTTGCTTACGCGCAAGACGCTACGCGCACGGTGTGGGACGGTGTTTACAACGAAGAGCAAGCACAGCGAGGCCGCGCGGTTTTTCTGGACCAGTGCTCTAATTGTCACGGCCGCGATCTGGAAGGAGCAGACATGACGCCTCCGCTGACCGGAGGAGTCTTCATGTCGAATTGGGATGGCTTGACGCTCGGGGATCTTGCCGACCGTATCCGCGTTTCGATGCCCCTGAATAGTCCCGGTACGCTTTCGCGGCAGCAGACCGTGGACGTCGTCGCGTACATTCTTCGCTTCGATCAATTTCCCGTCGGCAAAGAAGAATTGCCGCGTGAATCGCCGGCTTTGAAACAAATCCTGTTCAAAGCGCGGCCATAGAAAATTTGGAGACGATTCATGAAATGGGTATCGGTGCCTTTGCTCGTACTATGCGCGATTACCCTTACTGCACAGACGCCCGCGTATCGCGCGCCCCGCACTCCGGATGGCAAACCGGATCTCAGCGGAATCTGGCAAGCCTTGAACGAAGCCAACTACGACATCGAAATGCATATGGCACGACCTGCAATGGCGCTCCGACCGGCACCTTACGGTCCTGTACCTGCAGCGCCCGTCCTGCGGCTCGGCGCGGTCGGCGCAGTTCCTCCCGGCATGGGAGTAGTGGAGGGTGGCGAGCTGCCATATAGGCCCGAAGCCTTGGCGAAGAAAAAACAAAACCAGGAGAATTGGCTCAATCTCGATCCTGAAATCAAATGCTATTTGCCGGGCGTGCCTCGGGCGACCTATATGCCGTATCCGTTTCAAATTATCCAAAGTCAGAACACGATCTTCTTTGCCTACGAGTACGCAGGCGCGGTCCGCAGTCTATTTATGAAAGATCCGGGACCTGCCCCCGTCGACTCATGGATGGGGCAATCGGTAGCGCATTGGGAAAGCGAGACGCTCGTGGTTGACGTGCGAGGCTTCAACGATCAAAGTTGGTTCGATCGGTCCGGTAATTTCCATAGTGACAAACTGCACGTCGTCGAGCGCTATACCCGCACGAGTCCGGATGTGATCACGTATGAAGCGACGATCGAAGATCCCGAGGTCTTTACCCGCCCATGGAAAATGAGCATGCCGCTGTACCGGCGTCAGGAAAAGAACGCACAGCTGATGGATTTCAAGTGTGTGGAATTTGTGGAGGAGTTGTTGTATGGCCAGTGGCGTAAGAAGCCGCTGGACCCCTAAGCCGGGAGGTATCGATGCTGAATCGCGTTGTTCTTTTGACAGGAATGGTTGCTGTCGCTTTCGCCGCTGGAGCACAAACGCGAAAACCCGCGGCAAAACCATATTCTCCCCCGCGGATGGCCGATGGACATCCGGATCTTCAAGGCACGTACGATCTAGCGACCTTGACACCATTGGAACGTCCCGCGGGAACGAACGCTGTACTGAACGATGAAGAGGCAGCGAAGCTGGAACAGAACGTCGCGACGCAAAATGAACTGCGAGGACGCGCAATCAGCGGCGATCGTGCGGCGCCACCCAAGGGCGGTGATGGATCCACAGGCGCGGCCGGTGGAGTCGGTGGTTACAACAACTTCTGGCTTGATGCCGGGAGTTCATACACCGTGGTGAATGGAGAAAAGCGCACCTCAATCGTCATCGATCCGCCGGACGGCCGTGTTCCTCCTTTGACCGCGGCAGCGAGACAGCGGGCCGCAGCACGTATTCTCAGGCCGACATCGGATACGACTGAGAGTAGAGATCCTGGACTGGAGCCGGCAGGATCTTATGACGATCCCGAACGGCGGCCGCTAGGTGAACGCTGTTTGCTCGGATTCGGCTCGACATCCGGACCACCGGCGTTGCCGGACTATTTCTACAACAATCTTCATCAGATCGTGCAGACCAAGGACACCGTGATGATCCTCACCGAGATGGTGCACGATGCACGCATCGTCCGAATGAATGCGGAGCACCTTCCGAAAACAGTTCGCAAATGGATGGGCGACTCGGTGGGCCACTGGGAAGGAGACACGCTCGTCGTCGACACGACAAACTTCACAGACAAGACACGATTCCGAGGAGCGACCGAGGACATGCATGTCATCGAGCGATTCACGCGCGTCACCCCGAATGCGCTGCTGTATCGCTTTACGATCGAAGATCCGGCAACTTGGTCGCGGCCATGGACGGGTGAGTACACCTGGCCGGCAACGGACAAACCTATTTATGAATACGCCTGCCACGAGAATAATTATGCGCTGGAGAACATACTGCGTGGAGCGAGGCGGCGGGAGGCCGATGAAGCGGCTCAGAAAAGCATAAAATGATTTTCTTCGCCGCTCCGCGGGTGAAACAGCACCACTGAAAGTTTACGGAGACACGATGCGACAACATCGATCCATCATGATTACCATCGCCGCTACGCTCTTGCTGGCGGCTACTGTTCCCGCCCTCGCCCATCATGCCTTCGGAAGCGAGTTCGACCCGAATCGCCCGGTGCTGTTGAAGGGCAAAGTGGTGAAGGTCGAGTGGGTGAACCCCCATGCCTGGATCCACATGGAAGTCACGAATTCCGACGGCACGAAAGATGTCTGGATGATCGAGGGTGGAAGTCCCAATTCCTTGCTTCGGCGGGGAGTGACGAAGGAGTCCCTCAAAGTCGGCACCGAGATTGTGGTCGACGGATATCAGGCGCGCGACTACACACTCAAACGCGCCAACGGCCGGAACGTAACCTATCCCGATGGACGGAAGCTGTTTCTTGCATCATCTGCGCCCGATGCAGAGGACAAGAACCTCGACGAAAAGAAACGCTAACG
>DATFXZ010000545.1:0-13736 GCA_035315305.1 Terriglobia bacterium
CTTTCGCGGTTGAATCTGGTAAAGAGTGACGATGACTTCTACCTGCTGATGTTTCAGCTCGTCAATGAACTGAAGGATACGCACTCATGGCTCGATAACTACAGGGACCCGCTGCTGACGGATGTTCCAGACATGCCGATCGACATTTTCCGCGGACGACCATTCGTGATTGCCGGTGCGAGAGCGGGATGGGAAGTTATTTCCGTCGATGGAATGGCGCCGAAAGATAAGATGGAGTCGCTGAGACCCTATTTGCGCGGCACTTCGTCGACGCGGGCGTTCCAGCGGCAAGCAAGCCGGTCTCTTCTGAAAGGCAAGGCGGGTGAAAACGTAAGCATTACGCTGCGTTCCTCGGATGGGCGAATCGAAACTGAGTCCTTCGTGCGCACCGGACGGAAACGTAGCACTCCGGTCCAGCCGGCGCCGGGCTATTTGACGCGGCAACGCTTCGTGCATTTCGGCCTGCACCCTTCAGGCGTCGGATACATCAAGATCGAATCCTTCAACGGCCGCGAGGAAATCACTGAAGAATTCGACCGCGCACTAGAAGCCTTGCGCGAAGCACCGGCTCTGATTCTGGACATTCGAGATAATTCGGGAGGCTTCGGCCACTCGGAGATCACAGGACGCTTTGTGCAGGAGCGTGTGCCGGTTGGGTTCAGCTACGTCAGGAATGGACCCGGCCACACGGATTTCGCCAGACGAGAAGCATATCTGGTGCCGAGCGGAACGTGGCAGTACACGCGTCCAGTCGCCCTCCTGGTCAATGATGTGACCGGCAGTGCTTCCGACCTCTTCGCAAATGAATTGCGGAGTGCAGGCAGAGTGATGACGTTGGGAACAACCACGCATGGGAATTTATCCGGCGTTGCCGTATATGCCGTGCTTCCATGCGCACTGGTCGTGAGGATTTCGAACGGCTACATCACCGACGGCAACGACCGGCCCATCGAGGTGAATGGAAACACACCGGACATCGAGATCGATGTCGACATTCAGGATTATCTCAGCGGCCGAGATCCTGTCCTGGAACGAGCCGTAGAAGCCGTCCTGAAGAAAAAGCAATAAACCATCGAGGACCGCGCTATATCGCTTGCATTGCGAGAGATCGTCGCAGAAGGAGTCGGTTACATAAAGTTCGGCGTGTGAAGTTCCGACACTTCCTCGGCCTCGCGGTTGGAAAAGCCGATTGCAGTAAGCCGTCGCACGCGATTTTCATGCATGGTTTCGTACAGCTGAATGCGAGCTTTCGTCGCAGAAGAAAGACGGTCGGGAGAGAGGCCACCTGCAGCCAGGATCACGAGGGATTCCTCAACGAGCGGATTCAATCCTTTCATGCCGGAGAGAATTGAGGCCCTGTTGGCTATCGCTCGGTAGAGGCTGTCCTTCAGTCCGGCGTCGGACTGTAGAACCGAGCGAATGTGGTCCAGCGCAAAATGCACATGGCGCGTTTCGTCGATGCGCGTGCGTCTTGCGATTTCGCGCGTGACCTGATCCGGAGCGTGCGTTTCGATGTATCGCAATAAGTCGAGGAATGTACCTTCACCCAATACGCTCAGCATGAAACTCGCCTGAACGAAGTCCTGCTGGTCCATCAGCGTTTTCAGCGATGCCTGCGTGGACGCGGAAGAAAATTGAAGGCCACCGCCGTTGGCAAGCGCGCGTTTGACGAACACCTCGATGTGGCGTGCCTCGTCACGCACTTGTGTGGCGAGGAAAAGCACGGTCTCAGCGAAGTGCGGATGAATACGGGCAATCCATTTTGCCGGGACGTAAAGAGCGGAGAATTCATTCTCAGCAAGAAACGTCATGAGCTGGCAAATCGCACGTTCCAGGTCTTCGTCGAGAGTGTGCAGTTCACGCCAAGGAATGTCACGCGATGCGTCCCAATGCCCGGCAGTGGCTTGTTCGTAGAATTCGGCGGCGCCGTGGCTCCAAGCTCGATTGCGCTCCAGCACATCGAACTCGAACTCAGGGCTCCCTTCTTCCACGCTCGCGCCCCGCGGCGCGAATCCATCCGACGGCTGCGCCGTACGTTGAATCTCGCCCGCACGTCCAAGCAGCCAATTGCGTGTATCGAAGCGGCCGTCCTTGATAGGTGCGCGATTACCCCAGTCCAGCTCTTTATCGGTCAACACGCGTAACACAGAGCCCTTTTCTATGCGATGGCGCCATCTGCCGTTTTGAGCCACGGTTCCCAGCCACCTGTGCGCATTGAGCCTTGACCATGCAGGAAGGTCATGTTGGGTCGAGGCATTGTCAGACAGAATTTCAAGCGTGTCGCCCGGTTTGAGCTTATCGAGGGCCCGTGTGATCAGAATCAACAAACCATCAGCGGCAGACAGCTCGCGGGCGTCGACACTAGTTGAAGAATCGTAGTTCATCGACGGCTTCGAAGAGAGCGCGATATCCGTCCAATTGAGGGCGGACCCATCGCTTCAGGCCTTCCATTTCGAGGATCTTTCGCTCGGCCGGCTTGTTGTAATCCATTGCCAGAAGCGCATTCGTCCAGTCCGCGAAGCGTCGTTCGTCCGTCTTTTCGCGAATGGTGAAATTGCAATGGCAATATTCCGGAGAAGTCCAGACGGCACGCACTGCATTGTCTACGAGATTCTCCGTGAGGGCCCTGGCCCAGTATTGATCTCCGACGGCGCCGGCGTCCGCTTCGCCGTTGATCACTGCGTTGAGGACTTCGACCTCGCTGGTGCCGGTGTCACCGTGCTTTCCCACGTCGAGATCGAAACGAATGGCCGTGATGTCCTGAGACGGATCGATGCCATTTTGTTTCAAAAAGTAGCGGGGAAGAATAGCGGCTTGTCCAGAATCGCGGCTGCCGAACGCGACGCGCTTACCTTTGAGATCGCGCAGAGTTTGAATACCCGTTTTCGCACCGGCAATAACTTTACTGGTGAAACCGACGTCTACGTCACGCATTGCCAAAACCCCACAATCACCGCGGGTACGGCGATAAATTTTGACGTAGGCGAGATTCGTGTTCCATGCGATATCGATCCATCCATCCAGCAACGCGTCACATTGGGCATCGTAGTTTGAGAACAGGACGAAATCCATCGCGATACTGTGGGCGGTGAAATACTCTTTGATTCCTTCCCAGATCGTCACGACCTTCGGATCGTATGCAACAACGCCGACTTTGATTACATCGGACACCTGAACCTCCAACTTGCTAAAACAACGGCAGACCCGCAACGGCCTTGCCGATGAAGTCGTACAGTACGTCCGTTGTCGGCGCCATGATCGAAGCAGCGCGCGCATCGCGGAAATTGCGCTCGATAGTCATGTTGCGGCTGAAAGCGGCACCGCCACACACGCGCATTGCATCGTCGGTGACGCGGAGCGCCATTTCCGCAGCGGCCGCTTTGACGCCGAGCACAAAAAGCATGGCGTCGGGCGCGCCTTTCTCGATGCGTGACAAGGTCTGATCCAGATACCCTCGTGCCGAATCGACGGCAATGCGCATTTGCGCGAGCCTGGCACGGATACCCGGCACGCCTGAAGCCAAGGATTCTTTCAAATGCTCGAATCTGGCGCTACTCGCGTGCGCAACCGTGGAGGCGAAAGCCGCTTCTGCTATTCCGATGGAGACGGCTGCGCTTCCGATTTGAAACCATGGAAGGACGACTTCCATCATCGATTGAAATCCACCGCCTTCTTCCGTCAGCCGGGCGGCCGCAGCGACGTGACAATTTCGAATAGACATCGGGCCGCTTGAGTTTCCGCGAAGGCCGATGCCGTTCCATCCCGAACCCCAATCCAGACCCGGAGCATTCCTTTCGACGAGATACAACGTGGAATCAACGGGCCCCTTCGAGTCAACAGCCAACGACGACACGACGTAATAGTCCGCCTGTCCGGCGCTCGTGACGAACGATTTATCGCAGTTGAGCACGACGCCTTGACTGTTTCTTGCCGCGCGGCTTACCGGCGCCCAAAAGTGGCTGCGCGAACCCTTTTCGCTAAAAGCCAACGTCGCAACTGCTTTTCCGGATGCGATCTTCTTGATAAGGTCGCCACGCCGGGGTGAGGACGATGCGACGATCACCTGTGCTCCGCACACATGCATCAGGTAAATCATCGCTGTTGAAGCGCAGTGCGTCGCGATCTGCTCGGTCACTTCTGCGAATTTCCGCAAGCCTGCGCCTTCCCCTCCGTTCTCGCGAGGCATCGTCAGCCCGAGCAATCCGGCTTCCGCCAACGTCTTTATGGACCGCTCCGGCCATTTACCTTCAGCATCGGTACGTCGTGCTTCTTCGTCCAGCAGACGTGTTACTTCGTCGGTCATCCGCTACCTCCCGGTTCGCTTTTTGAAAGGGTCAATTGTAGCAGGTGACTCCAGCATGCCACTTCTCGTTCTGGGGCGAACCGCTCTTGCAGCGCATGAATAAAATCTGCAAGCCGGCCCAGAAAATCCGCATCGATCTCAGCGCGATATAACATGGCGGAGAGCTGTTCAGTATCGCCTGTACGAAAAAATCCAGGATACTTCCGGTCGAGCATTCCGACATTGCCGGGAATGTCGGAGCATAAGATTGGTATTCCGCAGACCACGGCTTCAGCAATCGCGTTTGCGCCACCTTCCATAGTCGAGGAAAGAACGAGTAACCGGCAACGCGATAGCAGTTGAAGTCCGGCTTCGTGAGATTGTTCGTCAATCCATCGGTAGCGCGAATTTTCCCTCTCTTGTTGTCTTGCAGCTTCCATCCATTTCGGATCCAGTGCTCGGCCCGCATGAACAATGCGGATCTTCGACGCCTCCGGAAGGAGGCGTGATGCGAAAGCAGCGCGCAACGGATCCTTCACCTCGCGCAGATGGGAGAGGACACACACGTCAAAGCGATCGTCAGCAGGTTTGGGGCGGTATGCCGGCGGGACAGCGGATTGATAGATGATGCGTGTCTTCGCCCGCGTAATATCATCGAGTTGGTCCAGTGCAGCACTTTGCAACACGACCACTCGCGTCGCAATCGAGAGCGAGTGCAACGCTTCGGAGTTGTCAGGAAGGTCGCTGTATAAGTCGGTTCCGGCAAGAGCAACAATCAACGGCCGGTCCGGATGTGCTTTCCGGAAACTTTCAACGCTCGAATGACTGCGCCGCGCATGCAAGGCAATCAACGCGTCGCAATGTTCGTCGCTCCACTCGGTTGTTATTGAAACTTGATGTCCAAGTGTCCGAAGTATGTTTTGCCAGCGATTGGCGGTAACGCTGTTTCCCGATGTTTCCGCTGCCGGCGCAGGAGTGACCAGAACAATTTTCATGATTCAAGCGGGCAGGTCCGGAATCCCGCCCAGATATCGCGGCGATCCGGAGTGTAAAAGTTTCGATAAGGCACGCGAATCAAACGCGAGCGGGTCGCCCAAGCACCTCCCCGCAAAGTTTTGTGGGTTCCGAACCAGGGGCTCGAGTATTCCTTGTACGGATCTTCGGAGAAGCCAGGATAGGGAGTGAAATTACTGTCAGTCCACTCCCACACATTGCCGATCATTTGACGGCAGCCGTAGGCAGAGTCGCCGTCCGGATGACTGGACACATCGCAGCAGCCATTCGCAGCCCAGTCGAGATTGGCGGAGGAGACAATCGGAATTCCCGCGGCAGCAGCCTCCCACTCGAATTCGGTAGGCAGACGTCGGCCGGCCCATCGGCAATAAGCATCGGCTTCGAACCACGAAATATTCGCCACCGGACGATCCGGCTCGAGCGGAATCCATTTATCGAAATGACGGCGCATCCATCCACGATCCGGATTTCGGATCCAATAGATCGGATGATTTGCTTGTGCCCGCTCACGCCATGCCCATGACTCGGTGCTCCAGAGCTCGCTCCGTGAGTAGCCGCCATCTTCAACGAATCTTAAGAATTCCGATTGTGTGACTGTGGCTCTCGCGATTTGGAACGTGTGGAGATCGACGTCGTGAGCCCATTTTTCATTGTCGAAGACAAAACCGTTTTCCGTTCGCGATCCGATGACGTATGTACCGCCCGGTACCGTGACGTCTCCGAATAATGGCCCACGCGAGCAATGGGAGTGGTCTGCGGTTTCGGATTTAGAAAATGCCGGAGCTCTATAGCCAAGCGTTTGACGAGTGATAGTGAAAGCTTCGTCGTGCATGTCTTCATGAAAGATCGAAAGCAGCATGAAGTAGACATCCCCGTCGGTGAGGCTTGAGCTGGCGATTCGATCCAGAACCCGATCTCGTACGACCTCCAAATACTCAATTGTCCCGGTTCGCGAAGGTAGAGGAAGATCCCACCTGGTATCGTGAGCAATTTTTGCTGAGTCGTACCAATTGTCGGCTGCAGGCAGCATCGAAGGCCTTTGGCCCGCATGCCGGAGAACCCAGTACTCCTGAAAATAAGCAACATGCCCGATCTCCCAGAGAAATGGATTGATGGTGCGGAGCATCGGGACGCGGAATTCATCGTCGGACAAGTCACGAACGAGATCGAGAGTTCTGGAACGGGCGTCGATTGTCCACGCTTCCAATGTCGGTCGGGAGAATTGCCCAACGAGCCGGAGCATAACACTAGCCTTCAGTGTAGCTTGTCGGAGTTGGCGACACTATACTCCGCAATCGGATTTGTAAGAAAATTTCGGCAGAGATTTGCCTGGCCGAAATAAAATGCTTCCGATATTCCGGAGGAGGGTTCGATGTTCAACAAGATTCGGATTAGCCACGCTTTACCATTCGCGTTGCTTGGAATGATAACTATTTCTCTATTGACGATTGCGCAGACTACGCCGCCGACCAATCCGACAGGACCGGTAATGCGCTTTACGGCGACCACAGCGAACGTTAGTGGAGCCGCCGATTCGGTCCGGTTTGATGTGCTCGCATGGTCGACCGATGCGGACAGGGATCAGATGGTCGGCGCCTGGAATCTCACCGCTGTTCCCGCTGCTGCGGGCGCACGCGGAGAGCGCGGAGAGCGCGGCGGCGCGGGAGGTGCTCGAGGCGCCCGAGGCGGAGGTGGAGGTGCAGGTGCAGCGCCTGACACGCCGGATGCTGCCGCCGGAGCAAACGCGGCTGAAGCAGCACCAGCCGCGGCAGCCGGCCGTGGTGGGCGCGGTGGGGGGCGCGGCGCTGCTGCTGGGGCTGCCGACACGACACCTAAGACTCCCGAGGCGGCGTTAGCGGCGACACTTCAGGCCGCTAAGACCGTTGGATATCTTTGGTCGTCCGAGAGCGCCGGGTACTCCTTGCGATACGCATACCGAATGCCACAGCCCGATGGCGGAGAACGGATCATTTTCGCGACCGATCGTCGTTTAGGTGCCTGGAACGATTTGTGGAAACCCGCCGGCGGCGCTAGTCTGTCACCATATGAGTTCACAGTGATTGAGGTGCATCTAACCCCAAAAGGCGTAGGTGAAGGTAAAACTTCGCTGACCGGGAAGGTGACAATCGATGCGACCGCGAAAACAATCGCGCTGGACGGTTATAGCGCGCTGCCCGTCGTTTTCAAAGACGTGAAGCGTAATACCGGAAAGTGATTTCGAATGTAACGCCAGGAGGGGGAAGGGCTCTCACCAGGATTGAGATCACTGGGCTGATAGCATTGAGTACACTCTCCACGGAGTTGCATCGATTCAATACTGTCTTCAGTCTATCGATACTGTCATTTAAGCCATCGTCGTTTTTGCGAAGTTCGTCCACGGTCTCGGAAAGGGTGGCATTAACCAACGTCAGTCGGACCTCTTCCGTCTGAAGCATCAATTGGCTGACCCGGCGGCGTTGCGTCGCAGTAGCGTTCTGCATCAGTTCGTTCCACTGCGGTGTCGACATTTTTACGAGAGCGTCGCCGAGGGTTTTGATGATGTCCGTATGTAGTTGTGCCGGATCCATTGCCGACCTTTACTGCACGCGGTTAGCCGCCCTCACAAATACAACGCGCGCCCCAAAGCGCTGTGACAACAGCGCGATCACTGCGCGCAACCCTTTCAGAGCTATCTAAAAGGATTCCCGGCTATCTCTTAGTTTTGCGCATCAATTAAATAACTAAGGAAAATTTTTGAGATGAAGCTGTCTATTTCGAGCCACTTTGTTCGTCTTATAGATGAAGACTGAATTTACAGAAGGGAACTAAGAACCATGAACGCCGGTTTAACTGTGGAATGTGACGCAATTTGGCTTCAACTTCAAAACTATCACGTGATACCGATGAACGAGCGACTCGATGGATCTGAACTCGAGCAGGCGATACAACGAGGAATACCAGCACGTCCGGATTTACGCCGCAATGATTTCTATGACGTTGAGCTCGGCGGCGGACGCGCCTACGTTCACGTGCATCATAATCTTCAGACTGTATATCTGGTTGCCTATCTCGGTTGATTGCAATGTGTACACTTCAACATCGCGAGCATGACTGGCATTTCGCAGTTCCTATTCAAGGAACATGCCACGAGAGCCGTGTGGTTCGGCTCGATTTATCTCAAGCCGACTCTTTGGCGAGCGCCTTGAGCCGTGCCATTCAGAACGAACCGCACTTCAAATACCTGATACCCGACGAGCAAGCGCGGTGCACAATATTGCCATGGTTCCTGCGAGCAGTCGCGATTCGTGCGTGCCACGTTTACGGCGAAATCTACACAACCCCACGCATCGAGGGTGGCGCGCTCTGGATCAGCCCCGGGCGGGCCGTCGCCTTCGAGCAAATGGTCCGGAGAGAAATGCTGGCGATGCCCTTCAAACTGGGCTGGACGAACTTCAGGCACTGCGTAAATTTAGCCGCGCGCCTGGAGGCCGTGCGTAAGAGGTTGGTCCGAGGACCGTATTGGTATCTCATGGTTCACGGCGTGAAGCCATCAATGCAGGACCGAGCGATCGGCGCCGCGCTTCTTGAACCGGTGTTGTCTCGAGCCGATTCGTCCGGTTTGTCATGCTATGTCGAGACTTTTCAGGAAACGGAGTTGCCGTTCTACGAAGCATGTGGTTTTCGCGTTCAAGGCGCCGGGCAGATTCCCGGCGGCGGACCAAATTTCTGGGCACTGATGACCTAGCCACTCTATAAAGTGGCACGAGTCTTGCACGAAACATTATGGAACCGGAGGTGGCGGCAATGCATCTAGACCACACGATTGTGCCTGCGAAAGACAAGACTCGTTCCGCTGAGTTCTACGCCGAAATCCTCGGTCTGACATTTAAGCCAGGCCACTTCGCTCAGGTGCAAATCAACGAGGATCTAACTTTGGATTTCGCCGATGCACCGGAACTATGGGGCGGAGGAGAATTCAAGTCCGGAACCGGGCCGCGTCATCATTATGCTTTTCACGTCAGTGACGCCGAGTTTGATGCAATATTCGATCGGGTAAAGTCTAAGAGCCTACCTTATGGCAGCGGCCCTTTCAGTTACACAGACGGCAAGATCAATACCCGCCGTGGTGGTCGCGGCTTCTATTTCGAAGATCCCAACGGCCATTTGCTCGAAGTGATGACAGTGCGGGAAACGGGGAGCTAACCTCCGATTTGGGATGGTGCTTGAGCGACCCCCTCGCTCGCTTCGCTCGCGTCTCCCCTCACGAGGGGGAGACTATTCTATTCTCCAAAGGCGGCAGGGGGTCGTTCACGCAATCTTTGATTACGCCGCGTCGCCTTCATCCTATACAACGCCTGTGAGCCCTTCGTGATTTCGCGAGCGAGTTCGCGAAACCGCAACGATCATTTTTCCATTTCACCGTGATTTTTCAGCGACCTGCAGCGATGGAATAACCGTTGCAATCCAGCCATACCGTTATGTTACAGCGCATGATTCTAATGTTGACCGTGACAGCCGGATTGATCGCAGTGCTCGGCTTCGTCAAGTTTCGACAAATTCAAGATGCGATGGGGCAGGCTGCGGCCTTCCAGCCCCCTCCGGAAGCGGTGACGACCGTTGTCGCACAACAGGAGAAGTGGCCGGCGACACTGAATGCAATCGGCACGATCGCTGCCGTGCAAGGCGTTACCGTGAGTGCGGATCTTCCAGGAATCGTCGAAGGCATCACGTTCGAGTCCGGCTCGGCGGTCCATCAGGGGGATTTGCTCGTACAACTCGACACCCGGCAGGAGCAGGCGCAGTTGGCTCAGCAACAAGCCCAGTTAGCCGCCGTTGAAGCCGCGCGCGAGCTTGCTCGTCTGAATTTCGAGCGCATGGACAGTCTTGTAAATGAAGGCGCAATCACTCGTGCGGAGTACGATCGGGCTGTCGCGGAACTGAAGCAAAGTGTCGCCGAGCAGAAGCAAACTGAAGCGCACATCGAAGAGATTCGCGCCACGATCGCACGGAAGACGATCCGTGCGCCGTTCTCGGGAATCCTGGGTCTTCGTCAGGTAAATCTTGGACAGTATCTGTCGGGCGGCGCTCCGGTTGTTCCTTTGCAATCGGTGGATCCGATCTACGTGAATTTTGGTGTGCCGCAGCAGGATGCCCGCCAGGTGCGGGTCGGCAATAGTTTGCGCGTCACGACGGACGACGTTGCCGGGATGGCGTTCATGGGAAGAGTAACCGCCATCAACTCAGTCGTAGACGAGACGACTCGAAACATTCAGATCCAGGCCACACTCGCGAATCCCAACGGACGCTTGCGCCCCGGGATGTTTGTTCAGACGGAAAGTTTGTTAGGCGAGAACCGTCCAATCGTGACGCTGCCGGCATCCGCCATCAGCTATGCGCCCTTTGGTGATTCCGTATTCGTTGTCACAGATCTCAAAGATCCGAACGGTCAGATGTATCGCGGAGTGCGCCAGCAGTTCATAAAGGTCGGGCCTGCGCGTGGCGATCAGATCGCTGTAATTTCCGGTATCAAGCCGGGGGAAGAGATCGTCAGTTCCGGTGTGTTCAAGCTGCGCAACGGTGCAGCCGTCCTCGTCAACAACAAGGTGCAGCCTTCCAATAAGCCGGCTCCGAAGCCGGAAAACAGTTAATCAAGGTCAGGTAACATGCGATTCACTGATCTCTTTGTCAAACGACCCGTTCTCGCCATCGTTGTGAACCTGGTCATCTTGATTGCGGGTTTGCAATCGATTCGCGCGCTAAGTGTGCGGCAATATCCCCGCAGCGACATTGCCATCGTTCGAGTCTCAACCGTCTACGTAGGCGCGAATGCCGATCTTGTGCGGGGCTTCATCACGACGCCACTCGAAAGGGTGATCGCCAGCGCCGACGGTATTGACTACATGGAATCGTCAAGCGCCCAAGGGCTCAGTACGATCACCGTCCATTTGAAACTCAATTACGATACGAACGCGGCGCTCACCCAAATTCAGGCAAAGGTCGCGCAGGTGCGCAATGACCTGCCGCCTGAAGCCGAAGCGCCGATCATTGAACTGGAAACGGCAGACAATCAGTTCGCGGCGGTGTACCTGAGTTTCTCGTCCGCCGACCTCGATCAAAATCAGATTACGGACTACCTGACGCGTATTGTCCAACCGAGGCTGAGCGCTATCAGCGGCGTTCAGCGAGCCGACATTCTAGGAAACCGAACGTTCGCCATGCGGATCTGGCTCAAGCCGGACAAGATGGCGGCGCTCGGGATTTCACCATCCGCCCTTCGAGAGGCCTTGGCTCGCAATAACTATCTTTCCGCGCTCGGGCGGACGAAAGGATCCATGGTGTCCGTGAATCTCGTCGCCAATACGGATCTGCGCACGGCGGAAGAATTTCGTCAGCTTGTTGTAAAGAACGAGGGCGGGGTCATTGTGCGGCTGGGCGAAGTCGCCGATGTCGAGCTTGGAGCGGAAAACTATGAGCAGGACGTTCGCTTCAACGGCGAAACCGCGACGTTTATGGGCGTTTGGGTGCTGCCGACCGCAAACTCCTTAGACGTGATCCGCAAAGTCCGGGAACTGTTGCCCGATATCAAAGCTCAGGTCCCTGCGGGAATGAAGGTAGGCATTCCCTACGACTCGACCGAGTACATTCAAGACGCAATCAACGAAGTACTTCGCACACTCACTGAGACGCTTCTCATCGTCATCGTCGTGATCTTTCTCTTCCTGGGCTCGCTCCGCGCCGTAATCATACCGATAGTTGCCATCCCCATTTCGCTGGTTGGCGCCGTTTTCCTGATGCTGGTTGCGGGCTTCACCATTAATCTCCTGACGCTGCTGGCCATCGTGCTCTCAGTCGGATTAGTCGTCGATGACGCGATCGTGATGGTGGAAAACATCGAGCGGCATCTGCACAGCGGCAAGTCTGCTCTGCGCGCGGCCATGGATGCGGCGCGTGAACTCGTGGGACCGATCATTGCCATGACGATCACACTGGCCGCCGTATATGCGCCCGTGGGCATTCAGGGTGGGCTAACCGGCGCGCTTTTCCGCGAGTTTGCTTTTACGCTCGCCGGCGCGGTGATCGTGTCTGGCATCGTTGCTGTGACGCTTTCACCGATGATGGGCAGTAGGCTCTTGCGCGCGGGGGACACAAATCGCGGGTTTTCAGGATGGATCAACCGACGCTTCGAGAGCGTGAGGCGGATATATACACGAATGCTGACAGCCACGCTGCGGTGGAGGCCTGTGGTTGTTGTTCTTTGGTTAATTGTTGCCGCCCTGATGGTGCCCTTTTATGTGTTCTCTCAGCGGGAATTAGCGCCGGCAGAAGATCAGGGTGTCGTGTTCTCGTATATACAGGCCTCAGCAAATTCCACTATCGATCAAACCAAGCTGTTCACATCGCAGGTGCATGACGTCTATCGGTCATTTCCCGAGACGGCGAGCATCTTTCAGCTCACGTATCCCTCCAGCGGATTCGGAGGCATGGTCGCGAAACCGTGGAGTGAGCGGAGCAAGACAGCCCAGCAGCTGCTGCTGGAATCGATGGGTCCCTTGTCCAAGATTCCAGGAATACGCGCGATTCCGCAGACACCGCCGCCCTTACCGGGCGGCGGAGATTTTCCTGTCGACCTCGTAATTGCCTCGCCCGGAGAACCACAGCAGCTCGTGGATATCAGTGGCCGGCTTGTGCAAAAGGCGTTCGCCAGCGGCATGTTTATTTTTGCCGACGCCGATCTGAAATATGACCAACCGCAGGCGGAAGTTGTCTTCGATCGGGACAAGCTCCGGTCTCAGGGCGTCGACCTGAGCGAGGCGGGCCAGGATCTTTCAACTCTTGTTGGAGGGAACTACGTCAACCGCTTCAGCATCCAGGGTCGAAGTTACAAGGTCATTCCGCAGGTTAAACGCACGGAGCGTTTGACGGCCGATCAACTTTCGCAAATGTACATCACGGGATCTGCAAACCGGCTGGTCCCATTGTCAACGTTCGCGAGCCTTCGTACGACGGCTGAGCCGCGGGAGTTGAAAAAATTCCAACAGCTTAACGCCGTGCGCATTCAGGGCGTGATTCCACCACAAGTTCCGCTCGACCAGGCGCTCGGGTTTCTCGAAAACGAGGCTCATAAGATTCTGCCGCAAGGTTTCACGATCGATTACGCCGGCGAGTCGCGTCAGCTCCGTGTAGAAGGCAGCAAGTTTCTGGGGACCTTTCTCCTCTCGGCAATTCTGATCTACCTCGTGCTTGCAGCTCAATTCGAGAGCTTTCGCGATCCGTTTATCATTTTGGCGGGCTCGGTACCGCTGGCGATTTCCGGCGCGCTCCTGTTTTCGTTCCTCGGATTTACGACTCTCAACATCTACAGTCAGGTGGGTCTGATCACGCTCGTTGGCCTGGTTTCCAAAAACGGAATCCTCATTGTCCAATTTGCCAATCATCTCCAGGAAACAGGGAAGGACAAGCT
>DATFXZ010000546.1:0-2783 GCA_035315305.1 Terriglobia bacterium
GGCGCGTTAAGGCTGGCGCCGCTGATCCGGATATCTAATGGCTGGCCGGAATAGCCGGAGAAAATACCGTTAAGCTGCCAATCGCCCAAGGTCCAGCGCCCGATGCCTGACCGCAGCCACCGCTTGCTTGAACCGAATGGCAATTCATAGATGTAGCTCTGCACAAAGGTGTGCGTGCGGTCATATCCCGCCCGGCCGCGGTTCAGAGAAGGAACCGCTGGAATAAATAAACTGCCATTGCTGTCGGCGAAGTTGATCGCCTTTCCGAAGGTATAAGCCGTGGTGATCAAGAGGCCGTTCGAGAAGCGACGGTCGAATTTTGCCTGCAATCCGTTATAGTTGCTGTCAGTCCGCATCCACCTGTTCGTGACCGCCTTCCGTCCAAACAGCTGGTTTAGCGGCTGACCGGCAGCACCTGCTCCGGGAATCAATCCAGCATTGATGTTTTGGCGTGTTAGCACACCTACAGCGTGGTTCCCCACATAGGCGACTTCGAGTGTGAAGTTCGCTGGAAGCGCTCGCTGCACGGCCAAATTCCAAGACTGAAGGTAAGTTTCTTTCAGGTTCAGTGGAATGTAGAGATACTCCTGATTTATGGGAGCGTTCGTAATGATCCCATCCGCAGGAATGGCGGCCACCAGTGGAGCCGCAAACCCCGCAGCCATCGAGCCCGCCGCACTGAAGGAATTCACGGCGTTGAACGCGTTGTTTTGTTTGACGGGAAAATTGAACGCATACTTATCGTCCGGAAAAGACGGATCGATACTGATCCCGTAACCGGCGCGAACAACGGTTTTTTCACTGAAGCGGTATGCCAAGCCAAAGCGAGGCGCAAAATCGTTGTAGTTCGTCTTTCGTCCCATGTTGGAAGGAATCTTACCGATTCCCGCCAACTCTAGACTGTTCGTGACAGGGTTGTAGTTCGAGAATCCACCGGGAAACATCGGCGCGGGCGCGAAATAGATTTCGTGCCGCAGACCGATATTGAGCGTGAGCTTCTGCGTTACCGTCCATCTGTCTTGAATGTAACTAAACAAAGTTTTTTGCCGGACGGTAGGAAAGGTACCCGGCAGGTCGCGTCCGTACTCGTTCGGCAGATCCAACAGGAAACTGGCAAACGCATTTGCGAATCCTGATGCGCCACCGCCATTCAACGCCGTTGGTCCAGGGCGGAAATAAAAACGGCCGCGGGGACTGTAGGTCTGCGTCTGAAGCAGGTCGTCCTTGTTGGTGCGGATGTCGGCGCCCCACTTCACCGTGTGATTGTGAAGAGTTCGAGTCCAGTTGGAAACGAGGTCCACATTCGTTTCGGCTCGAATCCAGGGAAGACTTGGTGAAAAACCTACGACGGGATTAGTGAATCCGTCGATGTTGAAGTAAGGCATGCCACTAGTAAACCGGTCCAGATTCACGCCAGGAATGCCGAGTTGGTCGGCGATCTTTGAGCCTGTGTCCTGATTGTCGGCAACATTCTTGTACCGGCTGAAGCCCAAACGAAACTCTGTGATGAACCGCGGGTCGAAAATGTGCGTGTAATTGAATCCGCCTGCCCGAGTACGGTTGATTCCCGTTCCAGCGAATCCATCCCCTTTGGGCCCGCCATAGATGCCATAGAGACCAGGGTCAAATACTGTGGGCCGCTGGAAACTATATCGGACGAAGAACGAATCATTATTGCCAATCTGATGGTCGACCTTGACATCGAACGATTCAGTATCTTTCACGCGGACTGTGGCGCGCTCAAAGTTGTTGCTGAACCCTGGGAGCGTCGGCGCCGGCACAAGGCTGAGAATCCCTTTAGCAACGGGGCTGATGCGGTCAGGGGGAATGATATTGCCCTCAAACGGCTGACGGCCCGTGCCATCGGCATTCCCGGTGCTCGGATCGTAAATGATTTGTGGCGCCGGGAGCCGTAGCGCCGAGCTGAAGTCACCATTTCGGAAATCGATCGTCGGGATGCTAGGTCGGGTTACATCTCCGCGGCGGTCGCGGATCCCCTGATAGTCGCCGAAGAAGAAAGTTTTGTCCTTCACGATTGGCCCACCGAGCGTGAATCCGAACTGGTTGTAAACAGTGTGGGCTTTGCTGGCAGCAAAGAAATTGCGGGCGGCGAGCGCGCTGACGCGGTTGTATTCGTAGACGCTGCCATGCAGATTGTTACTGCCGGATCGCAGCGTGGCATTGATCACAGCTCCGCCTGCTCTCCCGAGCTCTGCCTCATAGTTGCTGGTGGTGACATCCACTGAAGAGAGTGCTTCGATGGGTGGAATCAGGACCTGAAGCAGGCCGGTCCGATGGTTATTGTCGATGCCTTCAATCTGAACATTATTGGCATAGCGCGATTGCCCGTTGACCTCCGTTGCCAAGCTGTCCTGCGAATTGAAAAATTCGGAGTGCTCTCTATGGGCGCGAGTCGCGCCGGGGACTAGATTCACAAGACTTTGGAAATTACGGTTGAACGTGAGCGGCATATCTTGAAGCTGTTTGGTTTCGATTTGACGGCCCACGTCGGCGCGATCGGTCTGTAGGAGCGGCAGAGCGTCGACAACCTCGACGGACTCAGTGATCTCGCCTGCTGCCAACTGCATGTCCACACGGGTATCTTCATTGACCAGCACATCGGCTCTCTCGCGAATCGCTTTCTTGAAGCCCGCGAGCTGAACTTCAACCCGGTAAACGCCGCGGTCCAGATTCCCAAATACATAATTACCGCTTTCATTGGTGACCGTCGAACGGCCGAAGTTCGTGTTCACTTCAGTAATAGTGACTGATGCTCCAGGAAC
>DATFXZ010000547.1:0-6332 GCA_035315305.1 Terriglobia bacterium
GAATTTCTATCGGCTTATCATTCTGTCGGCAAACATCAATCCGGCCAACCCTTGGAAGAAACCTTCGACCTTTGCATTATCGATCAACCTGGGTTGCATCGCTTCGAAACAGAACTCGAAGCACGGCGTGATGCAGAGCACCCCGGGTTTCTGCCTGTGCTTCTCCTGACCCATCAGCGCAACGTCTGGGCGACGATTCCGAATTTGTGGCAACTGGTGGACGAGTCGATCACCATGCCCGTCTCGAAAGTCGAACTACAGGCCCGGGTCGAAATCCTGCTTCGCGCCCGCCGGATATCGCTGGATTTGAAGCTCCGTAACGAGGACCTTGAAGCCTTCATCCAAGCGATGTCCCATGATCTTCGCGCATCGGTTCGTGCGGTCACGATGTTCGCGGAAGCTGTTGCCGCGTCGGACGGAAGCCGGCTTTCCCAGGAAGGAAAGCAGGACCTCGAACGCATTTCCTGGGCCGCCCAGGAAATGCGCGAGTTGATTGACTCCCTTCTGAACTTTTCGCGGTTGGGCCGCGGCGAGGTGCGGTATGAACCTCTGGATTTGCGCGCATACATCAATATGTGCGTGCGCAATCTACAAGGAGAAATCAGAAACCGGCATGCTACGATCAAGATCGTAGGAAAACCCCGCACGATCCAGGCCGATCCGACGCTGCTCAAAATCGCGCTAACCAATTTGCTGTCGAATGCGATCAAGTTTGTATCGCCGGGAGTGCAGCCGGAGATCACCGTTTCCGCATCTGTGAAAGAAGATCTTTGCCGGATTGTGATCGATGACAACGGCATCGGCATATCTGAGGAAAATCAACAGCGGATATTTCTGCCGTTCGCACGAATCTATTCGGAACAGGATTTTCCAGGAATTGGCCTGGGTCTGCCGTCCGTCCGCAAAGCTGTAGAGTTGATGGGCGGGCGGGTTGGCGTCGAATCCAAACTCGGCCGTGGCAGCCGTTTTTGGATCGAGTTGAGTGCGTGAGACCGTGGGCCGGTCATAGACCGACCTGCAGTTCGTCCTGAATTTTCTATTCAGTTGCCTTATTCTTAATAGCCAGTGATTAAGAAAACCCGAATTCTGATCTGCGACGACCATACGTTATTCGTTGAAGGCATTAAGGCAATGCTCCGGAACGAGTCTTCTTTGGAAATCGTTGGCGAGGCGCGGGATGGCCGGCAAGCCGTTGAGCTGGTGAAAGAACTCAAGCCGGATTTACTCCTGATGGACGTCTCCATGCCGGACATGAACGGGTTTGACGCAACACAGCGCGTTCACGAATTAGATCCCAATATAAAGGTCCTTATCCTGACGATGCATGACGAAGAAGAACTCGTCGCGCGTTGTCTTGAAGCGGGCGCCGCCGGTTACATCATCAAAGACGCTCCGGCCTCACAACTTCTCTACGCTATCGAGATGGTTAAAAAAGGAGAGCGATACCTGAGCCCAGTCGTGTTGAAGCAGGTTGTTGCAGGTTACGTGAAGAATTCCAACGTACCTCAGACCAGCTATGACCGGCTCAGCCCTCGCGAGCGCGAAGTCCTGAAACTTCTTGCCGAAGGCTTATCCGTTAAAGAGATCGCCACGCGCCTCAATCTCAGCGTGAAAACAGTCGACGTTCACAAAACGAACCTGATGAAGAAAATCGATGTGCATGATCGAACCGAGCTCATCAAGTACGCGATTCGACAAAAGCTGATCGCTGTTTAGGGAGTTATGAGTTTTGAGTTATGAGTTTTGAGTGAATCCGGCGTGACTCAAAAACTCATTACTGAAAACTCATCACACTGAAAACCCATCACTGAAAACCCTCTCGCGCTAAGAGCCATCGTCTCATCCGCAGCCACGATGTTCCTCCGGCCATCTTCGCGATCTTTTTCACGTTCCAATATGTGAACTGGGTCAAGCGCGGCGCAATTTTGCCGCCTGCGATTGCGGTGACTCTAGAGATTGGGATTCTTTGCCGGATCGTGTATCGTCCGAGGACATTGCAGCCATTGACGACATGAGAGGAAATCCGAGGCTCTGAAGTAAAGAGTGTTTGAATGCCAGCTTCGGCTGCGGTCTCCGCAACATGGCGGCGATAATAACCACCCGGCACCGAAGCCTGATCGACTTGTTCACCGAGAATGTCTGACAAGACAGCGACACTGTTGTTCCATTCCTCGAGCAGTTCTTTGCGACTGCAATAGGACATTCTCGGAGGATGCGAACAGGAATGGCTGCCGATGAGATGTCCGCGACTTCGAAGGTCACGGATCTGTGCCGGAGTTAGAAATCCCCGCTGCCCGATCCAGTTCGTCGTCACGAAGAAATGCCCGCGCCAGCCCAGCCTCTCCAGCAGGTCCGCAATGTAGGTGTGCGCACTGGAACCGCCGTCATCAAAGGTGAGCAGCGTCGGCCGGGTTTGCAAGTGTGGAAGTTCTCGAACTGTCGCAGGCCGAGAAATGACCGCATGAATGGCGTTCAAATGCTGTTCGAATTCGGGAAGTTCGAGCTTGTAAATGGCGGCATCTCCACCCGGGAATCCGCTGGATTCGAAATCACCGGAAGGAACAACGTCATGGTACAGCAGGGATACGACTCTCATTTCCTCTCTTTCTTTTTCTCGCTCTCCACTTCCACAAGAGATGCCGGCTGAGCCAGGGCTGGCCCCATGCAGCCGATGATCGCCCCTTAGTATCGATGGTTTGAGCCCGGCCACTGTAGATTTCGACGAACTTCTGCCGCAAGGCATCGAGGTTATCAAAGACGACGCGGTGTTGAATCTGGACATGCGAGTCCATCGATTCGTCGAAGTCACAGGTGTAGTAGCCATAGACAGAACCCGTATCCACTCCTTTGTCGACGCGCAGTAACGTCATTCCAACACGTTTGTAGTCTGCTTGGGCCAGCGCCCAGAAACAGCCGTGCGCGTTGCGGTACTCAGGGCAGATTCCTGGATGCATTACAAAGGTGCCGCGCGTCGGAATCGAGAAGATGCTTTCTTTCAAGAGTGTTTTGCAGCGCGCGATCATGATGTCCGGAACGGCGTTTCGGATAAATTCCGCGGCGTCGTTACTGTTCGGGCTGTGGGTGTAGAGAATAGGAACAGATGGCGGCAGTTCTGCGTACGTGTTGCGCAATTGTGATACACGCTGTTCTTCCCAGGCTCTGTCTCGTGACGCATGCATGAACCGGTAGTAAACGCGGAACGCAAGCACATCGAAGAAGTGGGCTAAACCGACCCTTCTGATTTCGCGCCGGATTCTTTGCCGCAGCCGCTGCCGTGTTTCGTGAATGACCACAATGCCTGTGACTTGGGAGAAGGATGCTAACCATCGAGCAAGGCCGACTTCGTTCAACCTATCTCCGGCGTGACATATGAGGAGGGTTCTCATGATCAACGTGCCTGATCATCTGACGGTGCACGTATGCCGCCAGGCACCCTTGCCCAACTCAAATTCGAGATGGCGTATGAGCGACCCCTGCCGCCTGCGGCGAGCGAGGGGGTCGCTCACACATCATCCTGAATTGCGGCTGCACGAATGGAACTTCGCCTCCATTCGGGTGAACCGCAATTCTCTCTACCGCACGTCAATAGCGGCGTACAGCGTATGCCCATCGCGGTTTAGCAAAAGCAGTATTGGATTCGATCCACGCGCTGCTGTCAGCTGGGAGTAGAAGTCCGCCACAGTGTGAACCGGCTTATGATTCACTTCCTGTACAACATCTCCCAGTTGTAGGCCCGCCTCAGCTGCGGGGCTCCCCTCTTCCACATCGGCTACAACCACACCTTTCACATCATCCGGAACTTTCAAGTGTTGCGCGATCTCCGGAGTGAGTTCCACGGCGGCAACGCCGATCCGCGACTGAATCGTTTCAGGAGCCGACCCTTTTTGACGTGTTGGCGTTTCTGTTGAAGCCGTTTCTTTGACGGGCAGTTGGTCCAACTTAACCGTTACGTTTCGTGGCTGGCCATTGCGAAGCACGCCCAGACTGAGCTGTGTACCGGGCGCTTTGGAACCTACGATCAAGCGGAGCATTCGGCTATCTTCGATTGCCTTTCCGTCTGCTTCCACAATCACGTCGCCGGATTGCAGACCGTTCTGCGCCGCCGGACCTTTAGGATCTAAGTCTCCGATCAGCGCTCCCCGTGTTTGTGGGATCTTCATTGCTGCCGCCAGCTCCGGTGTGATGTCTTGCACGCTCACGCCGATGTATCCTCGCGTGACTTTGCCGGTCTTAACGATCTGGTCCATGACGGTCCGAACCATATTGCTCGGCACGGCGAAACCGATGCCGAGACTGCCTCCACTTGGACTAAGGATCGCGGTGTTCACACCAATCAACTCGCCGCGCACGTTGATCAGTGCGCCACCCGAGTTTCCTGGGTTGATGGATGCATCAGTCTGAATGAAGTCTTCGTAATCTTCGATCCCGAGGCCGCCGCGGCCGGTGGCGCTCACAATTCCCATTGTTACGGTTCGACCCAGGCCAAACGGATTACCGAGCGCAAGAGCGATATCCCCAACCTCGACCTTGCTCGAATCGCCGAACGGCAACACAGAAAGGTGATCCGTATCGATTTTCACAACGGCGATATCTGTTCCAGGGTCGACTCCGATAATTTTCCCAGGCATTTCACGACGGTCAGAGAGGGCCACTTTCACGTTCGTGGCCCCCATAACGACATGGCTGTTGGTCAAGATGTAGCCGTTGGAATTGACGATGACTCCGGATCCAAGACTATGTTCCCGACGCTCGCGCGGGATCCGGAATTGACGCATAAAATCCTCGCCAAAAAATCGACGCAGGATCGATTCATCCGCCGGTCCAAGAGGATTTCCTTCCGGAGCACGCACAACCCGCGATGAGGAAATATTGACAACGGCCGGTGCCGCGCTTTTCACCACGGGCGAAAATCCCTGATCGAACACTATTTGCGTGCGGGCACCAGAAGCCACTGTGTACGTAGGTTGTTCGCTGCTGCTTTGAACCACCGAACCCGTAAGTCCACCTACTATCAGGGCCAGGCCCAACGCCGCAGCGGCAACCCACGTTGGAGTTTGAATTCTGTTGTGCATAGCTTCCCCCGAAGAAGAATGGGTCTACAGGGGGAAGTGCAGGCAGTAAACCAAAGGAACAGGATTAAGCGGCAGCCCGTTGTGCCTCAATTCTCATAACGATCCGGCTGAGCTCCTCAACTTTTGCGTCCCATGATTCCGAGTCCATGTGCTGGGAGATCGACAACTGAGGACCAGTTTGTCGCGAGTCGATGATGTTTTGAATCAGCTCCAGGAACTGCGCTTGATTTCGCCCGATACGTACGCTGTGCTGCAGCTTTTCTGCTTCCGGCAGCGCGCTGGAAACCACAGGCAGACCTGCCGCGAGATATTCACGTAGCTTGAGGGGATTGGCAGCGAGCGTCAGCTCGTTGACGATGAAGGGAAGGAGAGCGACGTCGAACGCCCTGGCATATGCGGGCAGAGAAACGTATGGCTTTTGTCCGAGCAGGTGCACATTCGTGAGCCCTTCAACCGGCGCCAGGCTCGTCGCAGATTTGCCAATCAGGACAAACGTCCACTCGGGCCTGGACATGGCAAGAGAGCGGATGAGACCGAGATCAACCCAATCGGCAATCAAGCCGAAAAAACCGATGATCGGTTTTTTTAACGCGCGAATGTCGTCGGGAACAACAGTCGTCGGAAGACAAGCCTTGCGGAAATGCTCGACGTCAACGCCATGTGTGACGAGAAACGTATTTCGATTGTGGCGCCGCTTGTTGTTCATCAGGAGATCAGACGACACGATCACACAATGGGACTTCTTCATCAATTGCTGCTCGAGAGCCAAAAGGCCCGCCTTGTCCGCACCCGTGAATTCCGTATATTCATCTACGCAGTGATATACCAACGTGCGCTCGCCCAGCGCGCCGGCGACTTCTGCAGAAGCCGGAATGAAAACCCACGTGATCGGGTTCCGGAGACCGAGTTGGCCGCATACTCGAAGCAGGGACCATCGCAAGACTTTGCGATTGATCCATCGGCCGGCGGCGCTGCCGTGAAAAGGAAATGCGAGTGGCGAGAACACGTGAATGCCCTCATCCACTTTCCTCGATCCATGCACAAACTCCCGAACTTTCTTGATGACGCGTCTCAAATCCGAAACGGATGCTTCGGGCCTGCGTATTCCAACGGAATTAACCCACAGCACGCGGTTGCGTTTTGCAAAACGCTGCATGATGTGTTTTTTACTGAGGGGGTCGCCGTCCCAATCGTTACAGAAGCAGATGATGTCCTGACCTTCGATCATATGCACCCGATGCAAATTGATCGATGCAATGT
>DATFXZ010000548.1:0-3814 GCA_035315305.1 Terriglobia bacterium
ATTACTGGCGCCTTGCAGCCGATGTCGCAGGATTCCTTCAGGAGTTCAAGCCCGTCGGCGCCGGCAAGACGGTAATCGAGCAGGCACACATCATGGACGCATCGCCGAATAGCCTCAATTCCCGACTGCCAGGAATTGGCCCATTGCAGATCGAATGACTGGTTTTCACAGCTCGCGAGCATCCTGCGCGTCAGTAGATAGTCCGTCTCCTGATCCTCAATGAGGAGAACACGGATCGCGCCTGAAGCCATATGGAGAAAAAGAGCAAGTCGATGGCCAAAAAGCCGTTTCGGAGTGATTTTAGAATATCCGGCTATGTTTCCCAGCGCTGGATTGTGGAAAACAGGATCGTCATATCAAGGATAGGTTTAGCTACGTAGTCGTTGAATCCGGCAGCGAGGTACTTCTCGCGATCACCAACCATCGCATGCGCAGTAAGCGCAATCACAGGCAAGTCATGCAATTGCGGGTCGTCACGAATGCGGCGTAGGATCTCGGTTCCATCCATCTCCGGAAGGGAAATATCGAGAATGACGACATCGGGCTTTCTTTGCCTAAATCCTTCTATCGCTTCAAGTCCGCTGGAGAATTCCAAGATTTCATACTGATCCTCCAGAATCGTCCGTATGATCAGACGATTGTCCGAATTGTCATCCACGACAGCAATTTTTCGCATCTATTGCAAATAATAACACGCGAATCATGGGCGCCCGGGGTTCCGGCGTCAAAGAAATTAGGAGGTTTTCCATGCCGGAGCTGGGTTACTCACTCTCTAGTGAAGAGTTTTCCGCTTCTGACCTCGTACGCTTTGCGCCAAGAAGTGTTGCCGGAATTCGCGACTAGATCTCGGCGAGCGGCTTGAAAGAGACTTGAATTAAGAGGGATATCACCACAAAGACACAGAGACACAAAGGTCTGGCAGCTCGATTAATGACTGTTCTTTCCGTCGAGCTGCCAGATCTTTGTGTCTCTGAGTCTTTGTGGTCATTAAATCGCTCTCGCATTCAGAAGATCGACATACCAGCCGGCAACACGATCGATGAACTCCGCCGTTACCGGCGGGCATTCGATTCCAGTATTTCTTAATGCGTCCAGCGCGCGCCGGCAATCGAAGCGCGGCTCGCCCTGCAGGTACTGGTAATAGAACGCCATCTGTTTTTGGAACAGCAACTCGAGCTTGGTCATGGGCGTCTTTAAGAACGAATGCTCGCCTACCAACTGGATGCCTTCGACATGCAGCAACCGACAAATATTCGGCAGCCACATCCGATTCTCCGTCGGAGCAGGATTGACCAGATGGTACGTCCCGCCTGCGCTGTTGGGCCGTCGGGAGATTTCGAACATACTGTCGACCACGTAATCGATTGGTACAAAGTTCAAAGTCTGAGTCTCGGTTCCAAGCACGCGCAGCGGCAAATTTACGACGCCGGCTTCCGGCATTCGACGGCGCAGCCGTTCAAGTGCAGACCATAAAGCACGAATAAACGCGTACACGCCGTGAAAATGAGTCACCCGTCCGGATTTCGAATGACCGATCACAATGCTTGGTCGATACACCGAAGCGGTGATTGTTCCTTTTCGCTGTTCCTCTGCGACCAGCAACTCCGCCCGACACTTGGATTCTTCGTACGCGTTCTTGAATGTCTGTCCCACGTGGATTTCCGTTTCCAATGCGAGATCGTCACGATTACCCGCGATGTATGCCGTACTCACATGCTGCAACCGGCGGCTGGGCGTTTGTTTCACGAATTCGACAACGTGGCGCGTTCCTTCGACATTCATCCGAAAGATCTCATCGCGATCTTCTTCCTGGAAGGACAACGAAGCGGCACAATGCCACACCTCGTCCGTGGTCGTCAGGATCTGCTTTTTAGCGGACTGGCTCAGACCAAGACCCGGCAGAGAAATATCGCCCTCAAAGACTTCGAGGTTTTGAAACTGCGATACGCCGCCCACATCACGCAGAACGGTCTTGACGCGGTCTCTCGGTGGAGTATTCTTCGAGCCGCGAGCCAATGCCGTAACACGATGACCATCTTGGAGCAGACGTCCTGTAAGATGGCTGCCGAGGAATCCCGTGGCGCCTGTGATCAAAATGTGTTTACCAACGAACATTTGCAGGCTGAATCCTTTCGATCAAGTCGGCGCTGGAAGGTGGCGTGTAGAACTGTAGAATCGATTCCCGCTTGCGACTCCATTCAACGGGACCCTTGCGGACCACGTTCTCCAGTTCATCAAAGGTTCGCGCGCTGAATCCAAAGTCGTAGCGGCTAGCCGCATTGAAGAGTCCGGATTCCTGAGGCATCAAACATCCTAAGCTCGTAAGTAGTACCGGGACGCGACAAGCTAGAGCTTCATACGTTGAAAGTGCGCCAGGCTTGGTGACGACGATGTCAGCGGCAGCTACATATCGGTGAATGTCTTCAAGGAATCCGAATGTTCGAGTCCTTGGATCGTGCCTGCTTTCAATCAGAGACCTGAGTTTCCTATTCGTTCCGCACACGACCAGAATATTTGCCGCGGCTGCGACTTTGCGAATCGAACTGTAGATCTTCAGAAGTGGTCCGCCTCCTCGAGCTCCACCATTGATGAGAATGATGCTGTCATCAGTGAGTTCGAGAGAGTTGCGGAGTCTTTGAATCTGGGACATGGTCGCCGGCACAAAATGCGGCCGGACCGGCATTGAGATACGTTCGATCTGCCACGGTCGAATGCCGCTCGCCATGAGTGATTGCAGAGCTTCATCGGTCGGGACGAAATACTGGTCGATATAAGGCGACGTCCAGCCGCGCCAGAAAGGCGGAAACGGATCGGTAAGAAAAACGTAGCATGGAATCCCTAAGCCTTCTTCCTTTATGAATCTCTGAAGGAAGTGATTCAGCATTGGATGTACGGAAAGCACTATATCCGGACGTTCGGCCTCGATGAATCTGCCAATATACCGACGCACTTTTGTGTAGAAAAATTCGCGTTCGTTTGGCCGTGCACGGTCGATAAATCGGAAATATCGGCTCATCCACTGCGGGCGATACGTCAGAAGAAGGTTGTACATGTTCGCCAGCGAGCGGTTGATCTTGGTGGACTCTTCAAGAGGCTTTCGAATCTGGACTTGAAATCCGGCAGATCTGGCTGCGCTTTCGACGGCAGCAGCCACGCTGTTGTGTCCTTCCCCCGTATCGGAGGATAGGATTAACAGTTTGGTCATAAATAAACCGCTATTTATAACACAGCCGTATGCCGGAACGGTCGGAGGAAATTCGTCTGACGCACGCCGGTAGGCGTGCTTGGAAACTAGCCAGGGGGACGCGTTCTTTGCGTACCCCTGGCTTGGACGATAAGTGGCAGCCGCACCCCGGCAGGGGTGCGAGGATAATCACCACAGATAGCGCTCATCAAAATCAACGCCACTCGATCGCAACAGCGCGAGATACTCGTCCTGGAAACTTCTCCGTCGGTGATGCTCCACCTGATTTGCGATATATTGCGTCACCTTTGCGACCTGTGAGGGACTGACGGTGAATGCTGCACATCCCTCTTGCCAGGCGAAGGCTTTCACTCCATGAGAATGAATCCACTCTGACTCTGACGAGCCACGCTTCATCTGGCAACAACATCCGCCAGCACGTGCGTTGCTCTGAGACCAACGAGAACGTGCGTATGATCTCCTCCGGGACCTCCTATTGCCGTCGGGACGGCATTCATGTCTCCAACAATTCCGCCGATGTACGCATGAAGATTTCGCGCCATGTATCAACAATCATGCGACGACGGCCCTTTGTGCTGAAAATGATGTGGTAATGCAGACTCAGATGGG
>DATFXZ010000549.1:0-17259 GCA_035315305.1 Terriglobia bacterium
AGACCGCATAGCATTCCACCAAGATGGGCGATATGAGCGATTCCACTGCCGCTCGCCGACAAAGACGAGATGAACGCGATGACGCCGAGTCCAAGAACGAACCACTTTGCCGGAATGGGAAAGATGAAAAGGATAATTGTCCGATTTGGAAAAAGGATTCCGTACGCGGCCAGAATTCCATAGATCGCGCCCGAAGCACCGATCGTCGTACCCGGGGAATTCGGCGAAAGCAGGACGGTTAAAAGTCCCGCTCCAATCCCGCAGATGAAAAAGAATTTCGTGAACTGCCGCGTACCCCAAACGCTCTCGAGTTCAGAACCAAACATCCATAGGGCAAGCATATTGAACAGGATGTGAAAGAATTGATTGGTATCGTGGAGGAAGATGTAGGTGACTAACTGCCACAGGTAAAAGTTATGGACGACGAGTGTCGGAGTAAGACCGAACTTGTATATGAATGAGGGACCCGCAGTCATGCGGTCAATGATCTGGAGGAAGAACGTTACAACACAGGCAATAATGAGGACCTTGACGGCAGGAGTCCATCCACCGATACCGAATGGTCCATACCGCGATCTGAATCTCGATGACATCTATCTAACCTTTGATGGCTGCGACTCTTCTTTAGGCTGCGCGCTACCGCGCTTGCGTTCGTAGCCGCTTATCTGCGCGCCTGGAGGAATCGTCCAGCGTAGAATAACCCTGCACCCAGAGACGCCGTTTTCATCAATGGCCCCATTTGGCCGAAATAGAGCAGCAGCGCTTCTCCGGTCAGTATGAGGCCGAGCAATTGAAGACCCATTGCTGCGTAGTGGCGTATCATTTCTATTGATGGCTGCGACTTTTTTAGGCCACGCGCTATAACGCTTGCGCTTCGCGTCTTAAGGCTCGCAGTCGCTCACCCTTGGAAATTCTAACATGCGGGGCAGATATGGATTTGAAAACGGTGCGTGTCGAAATCCCGACAGGCGCGAATATCATCCTGGGTCAGACTCATTTCATCAAGACGGCAGAAGACCTTTATGAAATCCTTGCGGGTTCATCTCCACACATCAAGTTCGGGGTTGCTTTTACTGAAGCATCAGGTCCTTGCCTGATAAGGTACGAGGGTAACGACCCTGACTTAACCCAGGCAGCGATAGCCACGGTGGAGAATATCGGGGCGGGTCACGTTTTCGCGATTATGATCCGTGAGGCCTTCCCGATTAATGTTCTCAACTCGATTAAAATGTGTTCGGAAGTCTGCCGGATTTACTGTGCGACCGCAAACCCATTGGAAGTGGTCATTGCCGAAACCGACCAGGGGCGTGGGGTTATGGGCGTGATCGACGGATCATCACCTAAAGGCGTCGAGCAAGAGTCTGATAAAGCCGCCCGCAAAACACTGCTGCGAAATTTTGGTTATAAGGTGAAGTAGATGAGCGGCAGCGAATGCAAGCGCGATAGCGCGCAGCCATAAAGTAGATGAGCGGCAGCGAATGCAAGCGCGATAGCGCGCAGCCATAAAGAACAATGATTGTAGTTCTGAAATTTCTCGCAGCGTTTTTGATCGGCGCCATTCCTTTTGCCAAGATCGCGATGCTGGGCAGTGGCATCGATATCACCCGAGTCGGTTCGAAGAACCCGGGGTTTCGTAACGTCAGTCGCGTTGCGAGTCGGTGGAGAGCGGCGATTTGTTTGATCGGGGATGTCGGAAAAGGTCTTTCGGCCGTGTGGTTGCTGGGACGGGGAGAAACCTCTGCACTGACGCTCTGGGGCATCGGTATCATTGCGGTGATGGGGCACTGCTGGAGTCCGTTTCTGGGCTTCAACGGTGGGAAAGGTGTGGCGACGACGTTTGGCGTTCTGCTGTTCCTTCAGCCGTTGATTACTTTGATCTGCCTACCGTTGTATCCGATCCTCCGAATAGTCGGCGGCAAGCTCAAGCTAAAACAGGAAGGTGCGATCGCCTCGCTCTCGACGGCTACAGCCATTTCAGCACTCGTGCTTGCATTGAGAGGTCTGGAGCCGGGCATCCTCGCTGCCATCATGCTGCTGATTGTGCTGATCCGGCACACGCCGAATCTGCGCGAGCTTTGTACCGCATGAACTGCCGCAAAGTGTATTTTTCGGCCGCTCCGCGGCTGAAAACAGCACAACAGCGGTTGTTTCTGCGATTGCTATAATGTGTCCCGCTTTATGAACAAAGCCGCGTTTTACGATCTCGACGGCACGTTGCTGTCCTGTAATCTCGTTACGATGCAGGCGTATTACGCCCGGAACCATCGATCCGTTTTGAAAAGCGCCTACCAGTTCACGAAAGTACTGGTCAGCGTGCCCTTATTCTTCGGGCTCGATCTCTACTCCCGCTCTTTGTTCAACATCTTCTCATTTCGGGCGTACCGCGGGATGCATCGCGACCGGCTCATCGGCCTGGCCGACGACCTCTTCGAAGTTACGCTGAAGCCTTCGATTTTTCCGCAAGCCGAAACCCTGATAGACACGACGCGTGAACTTGGCTACCGCAACGTGCTCGTCACGGGCACACTTGATTTTCAGGTCCGGCCCATTGCTCTGCACTTCGGCATCGATGAAATTATTTGTAACCGCTTAGAGTTTAAAAATCACATCGCCACCGGCCGTGTGCTTCCTCCGCTGCTGGCTGAAAACGAAAAGGCGCGAAGCATCCGCGAATATGCGGCTGAAGAAAACATTGACCTCACCCAGTCCTGTGCTTTTTCCGATAGTTCCGCGGATCTGCCGATGCTGTCCGCTGTGGGCCAGCCTGTTGCGACAAATCCTACTCGACGGCTCCGTCGGGTTGCGGTGGAAAAGAATTGGCCGATCCTCGAACTCCGAGAGACTTCCACGAATTTTCCTCCGTTCCTGTCCGTGGCGAAGGTTCACTGATGAAATCGCGCACAATCTGGCGATGGGATCCAGTTCGCGGTGAATATCAACCAGGTCCCGCGCGGCCGCTCGAAGGAACGGGCGAGATTTCAGCAATCGACGCATTCAGAAACAACACCATCCTGCTCCTTGGTTGTACAGGCTTCCTCGGCAAGGTGGTGCTGGCGATGATCCTGGATCGATTTCCGGAATTGAAGCATCTCGTCGTCCAGGTTCGTCGGAAGAAAAACATTTCCGGCGAGCAGCGTTTCTATTCCGACGTTCTGCTGTCGCCTCCGCTTCGCCCTGCTGTCGAACATATTGGTGAGAGAACCGCACGGGAAAAGATCCAAGTTGTCGAAGGCGACCTGGATCAGCCTTTATGCGGCATATCGGCAGAGCACCTCAAGCGGCTGAGAGGGAAAGTGGGCGTCGTTGTGAATCTTGCAGGAGTTGTCGATTTCGACCCGCCTGTCAATGAGTCGTTCGAGCCGAACGTCTACGGCACGCAGCATCTGATCGAATTAACGAAACTATTGGACGCCAAACTTGTTCATGTCTCGACCGCATACGTAGCGGGCAAACAGAATGGCCGGATTTCTGAAGACACCCCGATCCCAGGGTACTTCCCCCGCCGCGGTGAGCGCGAAAATGAGCATTTCTCCGTCCCAGAAGAATTGAACTGGTACGAACAGTTCGTGAAGGAAACGCGAGAAAGCCGGACGACGAATCCGCGGCCCGTCCGCGAGCGGCTGCGCGAAGGCGGAATGCAGCGCGCGGAGTACTGGGGCTGGACCAACACATACACGTATACGAAGAGCATTGGTGAACAGTTGATTGCGCGGACACCTGGACTCAGCTATGCCATCATTCGTCCGGCAATCGTGGAGTCGTCATTGCGATGCCCGTTTCCTGGATGGAACGAAGGCTTCACGACTTCCGCGCCGCTTGTGTTAATGGGTGGTGAAGGTGTGAAGGGCTGGCCGGTTCGCAAGGATGGGCCGCTGGAAATCATACCCGTCGATATCGTGGCAGCCGGCATTTTGATTGTGACAGCCGCCGTATTGTGCGGAAAGCACAAGCACGTCTATCATCTCGCTTCGGCGGACCAGAACCCGATCATGCTTCCGCGGCTAGTGGCTTTCCTGGGTATGAACTCGCGATATAAACACAAACATAAGAAGAGTGGGAGCCGCCTTGCGAATATCTGGAAAGCTTACGTCGAAACGCAAGTCATCACTGTGGAATCGCTACAAGCTCGACGCGCCCGCCTGCATCGCGGTCTCGAGGTGATTCATGCCGTTCTCACATTAGGCAAAACACTTTTCGGTGGGGAAAGAGTCGGTCCGTTTCTAAAGAGTCTGCGCGATACGAGGCGCCAAATCCGGGCACAGGAAATCACACTGGATAAGTTTCTTCCTTTTATGTTTCACAACAGCTTCATCTTCGTAACGCGGAACATTCGTGAAGCTGCGCGAATGCTCACGAACGAAGATCTCAGACGCCTCAAATGGGATCCGGAATCGATCGACTGGGCCGACTATTGGGTGAACATCCACACCAAAGGGATCGAAAAATGGATTCGACCTGTATTCACGGTAAAGAAGGCTGGACGAGAGTTTTGAGTTATGAGTAAATAACTCAAAACTCATAACTCAAAACTTACTACTCACAACCCAAGGGCTGCGCGACCGTATCCGTCAGTCCCGGATCTCAGCGGCGCAGCCCCTGTGTTACCTACGCGGCCACAACCGCCACATCCTGGTTCATACGCTGATGTAGTTCTTGATGTAATCCGAGGATGTCCAACTCGGTTTCAGCGATCTGTTTTCTGATCGCCGCAACGCGCAATTGTTTTTCAGCGATTTGAATTTCCACGTCGAGAGACTGCAGTGTTTGTTCCTGTTCCGCTGTCATTTCCTAGTTGCTACTCCTTTCGAAATGATCGATTCCACCGATCGTTCCAAGCGAAAGCCTTGGTTGGTAACGTATTCTCTCGGAAACGCTGACAGATCAGGTCCATGTGTCGCGTCAATTTTTTATCGGCGAAGGCATGGACCACATTTGGACACAGCGGGTGCTATTCGTCACCCTACACCAACCAGGGTAGGGGTGACCACGATGCTGCAAGACGAAGGTCCAATCGAGAATCTTGACGTGCGTGAATCCTCGAGCGCAAGTTTGCCGAAACTCGCAGACCTGGCGCGGCAAGCGTACGGGCAAAAACGCGCGAAAGACTGTTTGGACCTGACGCGGGCGATTTTACTGATCGATCCTGAGAACGTGGAAGCACAGTTGATACGATCCGCGATTCGAGCGGAGATACACCAGAGCCTCGAGGACGCGCAGGCGCTGCTCCGTGCTGCCCAGCTCAAGCGGAACCCTGAAGCGCCGCAGTCCACTGTCGATGTGGCTGAAGAAAGCCCTGATTCGGATCAAGACGCAGAGGAGCATCAAGCTTTGCAGTCCGAATCGAATGCTGTGTCTGCCGACGCAGACGAGGCGCCGCCGACCATCGAGGAATCGATGATCATCGCCGTGCCGGACACAATTCCTGATGTGCCGCTCCGAAATCACAAACAGACATGGTTGAGGCGCGCAGCTATTGTTGCTGTGCTGGGCCTTATCGCTGCTGGTTTGCCGAGCCTCCGAAGCAAATCGAATCCAGTGCAGGTTCCCCACATACAGGCAACGGATGGCTCGACGCCGTCTCCGGCAGAGACAGTGCCACCGGTCTCTGCCGCACCAGCTCAAGAGCGGAGCGTCGGTATCGATCAGCCTTTACCGGCGGGTGTTTCCCCTGCTTCGGCTGTTCCTCCTCCTGTTCCAACAAAACCCCGAGACAATCCGACGGTCCTCGCCGCCAGCGGAACACTGGCTATCAGTTCGACGACGACAGTGGATATCTATATGAACGATCTATATGTGGGGTCGGCGCCCGTTTCGCTTGATATATCGCCGGGGATCCACACGTTCGAGTACCGTCATGGGAATCTGAGAAAAACAGTGACACATGTGATCAATAGTGCCGAAACCACCAAGGCGATGATCACGTTTGACGCAACGCTACAGATCAACGCCAAGCCATGGGCAGAAGTTTTCCTGGATGGAACTGCAAGGAAGCCGTTAGGACAAACGCCGCTGAGCGGTGTTCAAGTTCCAATCGGAGCCGTATTGGTCTTCGAGAATCCAGAATTCCAAGCGAAAAGATATCGAGTCACCGGTAATGAGACGGGGATTCAGATTGTTTTTCCATAGAGGTTGCTCATGTTCAGAAAAATCGTAGTCCTGTTGTGCGTTATATGTGCTGCCTTGTCCGCCTGGTCCATGCCGTTAGATGAAATCAGCGAGACGCTGACGCGTGCTGAGGCGCTCTATTACGAAGCGGACTTCACGAAATCGATAGAATTGCTGTTGCGTCTCGACAAGTTGCTCCGCCCCCAGTCCGACCGCCAGCAAGAAAAGATCAGCGTCAAACTGCACCTGGCCCTGGCCTATATCGGACTGAACGACACTAACCAAGCGAAGGTCTACATGCGCGAACTTTACGCGCTGGATTCGGATTATGTCGTTGATCCGCAGCGGTTCTCTCCCAAGGTGATCCAGTTTGCCGGCAAGGCCAAAGTGGAGCAGAACGAAATTCGATGCAAGACAGTGGCGAATGACGCCGAACAACAACTGGAAACAGGAAACGCCGAGGCTGTGATGCAGTTGCTCGGGCCGAATAGGTCGAAATGCTCTGGTCTGGAGCCAATCGCCGCAGGCGCGTCCGAAGTTTTCTTCAAAGAGGGAATCGCGGCTTATAAAAAAGCTGAGATGACGGATGCCCTGCAAAAGTTTCGATCGGCCGTGCAACTCAAACCGGATCATGAATTAGCCGCACAGTACATCGAACTCACGCAAAGCAAACTGCAACTCGACAGGGACCGCATGCTTCTGGTGTGGCGCAAGGATTTCGAAGCCGGTGAATTTGGACTGGCTGCCGTGGATTACCGGGAATTGATATCCCTGACTAATCCGGAGACGATCAATCAAGTCCGCGGGGAGTATCGAAAAGCGTTGTCGAACCTTGTCGAAGCATGGAATCGAGCGTGTGCCAACAACGACACATTGACGATGGACAGGCTTCGCCAGCGCATGAGTGACTTGCTGCCGGACCCATCAATCGGTGAAGACATTCTCGCAAAAATGACGACTTGCACGACTGCAGGATGTCTTCCGATGAATTCCCAGCTCGCTTTGGCTCGCTTGAAGAGCCGAGTGGATCCTGATTTTTCATCGTCCATTCGCGCGCAAATGAGGGTTCCGGTCACCGTCCGCGTCAAAACGAAGATTAACGAAACAGGTGATGTGGTGGCGGCGGAACCGCAAGGCGGCAATGCCCTTATTTACGGTCCTGTCCAGACTGCTGTGAAACAATGGAAGTTTTATCCAACGATCGTGCCCGGCGGTGATGCGCGATGCGTCGAAACCGAGATTCCGATTGTTATCACTTTTAAGGCGAACTAGTGCTCTCTTTATCTGACCCTGCAACGGTTGAGTCTCGCGGACGTATGAAAGCGTTCGCATATGTCACTGCGGAAAAGGCTTCCCTCTACCGCGCGGTCATGCGAGTGTTCATGGAATCAAAGGAACGACTTGCGCTCCATCTGCGTCCGCAGGAAATTTTCGACGCCATCCGCGATTGCGGTCTTCAAAAGCCACCTGATGAAACGGAAACAGAAGCGGCTTTGGGGCAATTGTGCGAGTGGGGAAATCTGCAAACACGACCGGATACCAGCGACGTCAATACCGTCGAGGATTTTTACAAACAACGGTATGTATTCCACATTACCAATCAAGGCGAAGCGGCTGAACGTGCGCTCGAGCTCTTTCAGTCAACACCGGATCGCAAAGGCGAACTTCAGATTCACGCGGTGGCGGACATCTGCGACCAGCTTCATGAACTGAAAGAACTCGCGAAAGAGGCAGAACCGGATTCAGCCAAAATTCACCGAAGTCTGCTCGTGCTTCGATCGCGCTTTGACGCCTTCACGAGCCGCGCGCAGGCTTTCATGACCGGTGTGCAACGAAACATCGATTTGGCGATTGCCGAAACCGACCAGTTCACTTCTGACACCCAGCGCTTGATCGATTATATGGAGCGGTTTGTTAGTGACCTCGTGATTGCAGCCGAGGATATCGCTCAGACGGTACGCGAGATCGAGACGTCGGGACTTGAACGCCTGCTTCGTGCGGCCGCTGAGTGCAGTCTGGTCGATGCACTGGAAACAACCCTCGCTGATGTGGATATTATCGTCGACGACTGGCGAGTACATTGGCGCCATATTCGATCCTGGTTTGTTTCGCGTCCAGGCTGCCCGTCGAATGCAGAGATCCTGCGGGCGAGAGCCAGAGCATCCATTACTGATCTGCTCAGTGTCCTTACGAGTGTTAACGATCGGCGAATTAATCGTATCGACCGTTCGAACGATTTTCGGGTGTTAGCGCGGTGGTTTGCGGAGGCCGGATCGGATGCTGATGCGCACCGGCTATGGAGAGCGGTCTTTAGCTTGGTTCCGGCCCGCCACCTCATCGTTAATGACGCAACCCTCGATGATCACGAGAAACAGGACGTACCGCCTACTACAAGCTGGCTCGATGCTCCACCGCTGCAGATTTCTACGCGTCTTCGGGCATCCGGCAGCTACTCACGAACTGGCCGGTTAAGCCGGATCATTGATCGCACGGCGGAAAAGAAGAAACTTGCGGCCGTGGCTCACCAGGAAGCAGCGCGTATTTTGAGCGCCCAGCGGCGATTTGCCACAGGACGCCGCATGCGTTTGTCGGAGATACAACAGCTGGAGACCGGTGAGTTAGATCTATTTCTCGATCTGCTGGCGGAGGCGGTTTCGGCAAGTGGTTTCGAGGGTGATCCGGCGTACATCCCATCGAACGACGCATCCCTGCGATTGAAGCTGGAGCCGACGGGTGACGGCCGAGTGGCTGTCATTCACACCCCGGAAGGAATATTCTCAGGCCCCGATCACTGGATTAGTGTCGGGGCTAATTCAGATTAAAGAGGGTGACACCCTTCTTTGACTTCCGTGTTAATCTGAACAACAGCAGTGGGGAGTAGCCTGTTGGCGGACTCACCGCCAATGCCACCGGCCGTCAGCACAAGGTATCGAGCAAAACAATAACGATGCCTTCGGTCGACGCGTGATCCCATCATGGGCAAGACCACTACGTTCACAGTAACTGTGCCGTAGGAGTTTTGCCCCTTTCATGTTTTTGGGCCTGCACCTGCGGACAACTTTCTCGAGGCAGGAGTCGCGTGGCCACCAGTCTTTGGTTCTACATCGGATTCACCGCATTCGTGCTGGCAATGCTGGCACTCGATCTTGGCGTATTCCATCGCAAGGCTCATGTTGTGACGCCAAAAGAGGCGGGCATGTGGGTCGGCATTTGGATGACATTAGCCTTGCTCTTCGCGGCCGGCATCTACGTTTGGAGCGGCGCCAACAACGCTCTCTTGTTCTTGACGGGCTATCTCATCGAGCAGTCGCTATCAGTAGACAACATCTTCGTGATCGTCATGATCTTTTCGTACTTCAGGGTTCCCAAAAAATATGAGCATCGGGTCCTGTTTTGGGGAATCTTGGGTGCACTGGTCATGCGCGCCATATTCATCGGTTTCGGCTCGCTCCTGATCCAGAAGGTGAGTTGGATCCTGTATGTGTTCGGCGCGTTTCTGATTTTTACGGGTGCGAGGATGTCGTTAAAGCGCGAAGACGAATTCGACGAGCACAATGTCATCCTGCGCCTCGCACGGCGATACTTGCGCGTTAGCAATGAATATGATGGTCAACATTTTTTTACGGTGCAGAATGGCAAGCGGTTGGCTACACCGTTGCTACCGGTTTTGCTTGTCGTCGAGGTAACCGATTTGATATTTGCGGTCGATTCGATCCCTGCCATATTCGCTGTAACGACCGACGCTTTCCTCGTTTACACCTCCAACATCTTCGCGATTCTCGGCTTGCGCTCGATGTACTTCCTGCTTTCCGGAATTGTTCACCGGTTCGTGTACCTGCAGTACGGACTAGCTGTCATTCTCGTCTTTGTGGGTTTGAAGATGATAGCCGCCGACTTCGTTCATGTGCCGACGCCAGTGTCGCTCGGGGTGATCGTTCTAGCTCTCGGAGTGTCGATAGCAGCGTCACTAGCACGTAGTAAGAGAACAGCAAAGATGATTGCGACTAGAAAAGAATAGCCATGGCACTCATAGCCGCCGATGCGACACAGCTGCCGCTCGCGATGCTCATGGTTTTCGGAACGGCGAAGCTGCTTTCCGAGCTCTTCGAGCATTTCGGGCAGCCAGGCATCGTGGCTGAAATCCTCGCAGGTATTCTACTTGGTCCACATGTGCTGGGGTGGGTCGAACCGAATGAACTGATCGTAGCGTTCGCTGAACTCGGAGTAATGTTTCTGCTCTTCCGTGTCGGCCTTGAAGTAAAGGCCTCCGAATTCATTCGAGTCGGATATACGGCTGCCATCATCGCTCTTCTTGGCGTCATTCTGCCCTTTATTGCCGGATGGTTGCTTGCCACAGCTTTTCACCATGAATCAATCGAGTCTGTTTTTGTCGGAGCAGCGATGGTTGCCACAAGCGTGGGAATAACTGCGCGGTTCCTCGCTTCCAAGGGTCTCCTCCAAGCGCGGGCAAGCCGGATCATTTTGGCGGCTGCCGTTATCGACGATGTACTCGGACTGATTGTGCTTGCTGTCGTCACCAGCATAGCGCGAGGCAACGTCAATGTTGCCCAGTTGACGTTGACGGCAGTGTTGGCTCTTGGGTTCATCGTGATGGTCGTGCGTTGGGGAACTCGCGCGATGGGAGCGATCCTGCCGCAAATCAGTCAGAAGCTCAGGAGTGGGGAAGGGCAGTTTACGCTTGCCATGTGCCTGCTCTTTGGACTCTCGGTTCTTTCGATATACGCCGGTGTCGCAGCAATCATCGGTGCGTTTCTCGCCGGCATGGCGCTTGCGGAGACTGTGGATCGGCGAGTCCACGATCTTACAAATGGTGTGGCTGAACTGTTCACGCCATTCTTTCTGGTTGGAATTGGACTACGATTCAACTTTACTGCATTCGCAAATGTTTCGACCGTCGTGTTCGCGATTGTAATTCTCCTTGCTGCGATTCTGTCTAAAGTCGTTGGTTGTGGATTGCCGGCAATCAAGGGCGGCAAGAGAGACGCTCTCCGAATCGGTATAGGAATGATCCCGCGAGGAGAAGTCGGAATGGTTGTAGCGCAAATCGGACTGGCGATGTCGGTAATTTCGGATCGAGTCTTCGGTGTCGTTGTTTTCATGTCGGTGATGACAACGTTGATTTCGCCGCCGCTGCTGAATTGGGCGTACAAGGATGTGAAAGCGCAGGCAGCGATAGAAACGAGATTTCGTATTGGCTGATTGAGGCTAGCTACCCCTCAGATTTGTGACGGAGCAGCGACCAGCATTATCTGGCACATCTCCCGTGGTCGCTTGTAGGTATCGAAGAGATTATCGAATTGAGAAATAGGTTGTTTTTCGCACGGACGGTTGGTCAGTACATAAAAGTGGGTGAAGAAACGCATAAGGATATTGCAAAACTCCCCACGAGACATGCCTGACCTGTTCACGGCATAAGGCCAGAACTCAGTCACAACAGGGATAGGTTGCTTCAACAGATTTTGTGCCCCGAGGAAGAAATGGCCTTCATGCCCTTCAACATCCAACCAAATAAGTGAAATCTTCTCCGTTTTTAGCGCAGGTTCCGTAGCTATCACATCATCAAGAGTCCTGACTTTTACACTGACCGTCCGCCTTTTTTCTTCTTTGAAGACGCCGGCTTGCTTCGTTCTGCGCAGACGGTTGTTCCCCGAGTTGTCCTGTGAAATCTCCAGCTCAGCTTCTCCTTGAGCCGAAGACAGAGCCCACGGGAAGTGGACAATCTTGTCGGTAAAGCCGTTCTGAAGGACATTGTGCCGTAGCAAGCGGTAACTGTTGGGCGCCGGTTCGAACGCGATGGCGCGATTAAAATATCCAAGTTTTAAGAGTGCTATACAAGTCATTCCGATGTTCGCGCCAACATCAAGAACAGTGCCGCAATTGTCCTCGGAGAGGTATCCATTGTCACGCAGCAGAGCTATGGCGTGCTGCATCTCCTCAGCTTCGTAGCTGCGCCTGACGTAAAGATACTTGCCTATTAGCCAGTCCTTGCTGTCGAAGCTAAGTAACCCATTAAAGGTGTTGATAGTGATATCCCGGCGTGGTCCAAGGTATGTGAACGACCATCGTAGTCTCCGAGTGAAATGACGAATGTTCATGTTCAGCGTTCCTGAGAATCTGGGCGGCTGATACGAACGATCTCCTCATGGACGCGCTGACGCTCGCGGTCCATTTGTTCCCGAGTTGCGCCCAAGTCACCGAGAATGTACTGGATCATTGCCAACGCCACTTCACCTTCACCCGAAAACACTTCATCAGCGCCGGCGTCCCGCATGATGGGAACGTCCCGCAGGTATGAAGAATGAACTAGCACACGTATGTTTGGATTCATATTTCTTGCAAGGCGGATAATTTCAGCGCGTTGCTCTGCCGTCGGCCCAGAGATGACCAGCGCGCGGGCGGTCCGAATACCAGCCGCTTCCAAGACCTCGTGACGGCTTGCATCACCATAAACAACGGGGTATCCCTGATTGCGCAGACGACGTGCAGTGTCGACGTTCATCTCAACGGCTACTGGTTGGACACCTTCCTCGCGGAGAAGTCGCGCTACTATCTGCCCGATGGGGCCATAACCGACGATGACGGTCCGATTCACCGGTTCAGTCTTTTCGACATCGCCGATGATGCCTTGAAGTTTTCCATTCCGATTCAGAATTCTCCACAAGCGTGGTGACCTGGCCAGGGCGCGATCTAACCGTCTAGTCGACCGATACAGTATGGGGTTCAGGGCCAGTGATATCATGGCCGTCGCGATGATCAGATTGCTCGCGCCTGCCGGAAGGATCTTCAATTGATCACCGACCGTGGCAAGAATGAGCGAGAACTCGCCGATTTGCGCGAGTGCTATCGCAACAGAGATAGCGATTTTTGACCCGTATCCGAACAAGGCAACGATTACAAGAGCTGATATAGGCTTTGCCAAAACCACGATGCCAAGCGTCGCCAGCAACAAATGCGGCGAAGCCATCAACGCTTTTGGGTCAAGCAGCATTCCGACCGAGACAAAAAAAAGAACCGCAAAGGCGTCCCGCATGGGCAGTGCCTCCGATGCCGCGCGAAAGCTGAACTCCGACTGTCCCACGATCATGCCGGCGAGAAATGCGCCGAGAGCCATCGAAACTCCAAACGCAAGCGATGATTCAACCGCGATACCGAGAGCCAGCATGAGTACCGTCAATGTGAACAGTTCTCTCGAATGAGTTGAGGCCACGCCGTTCAGGATCCTAGGAATCACACGTCCGCCCACGACAAACGCAAACACTGCCAGCACTACGAGCTTTGCAAGCGTTACTGCTACGACCGCAATAAGCGATAGCGGTTCGCGCACGGGCTGGGAGAACACTGCCGGCAACAGAACGAGAACAACGATAGTGAAAATATCTTCTACAACAAGCCAGCCGATCGCGATTCGTCCCGCCGAAGTCTTGAGATCGGAATTATCGGCCAGCACTCTCGTGAGCATGACGGTACTCGCCACCGACAGAGCGAGCCCAAACAGAACGCTGGCTTCCCACGACCACCCGAAGGTCCTGCCTGCTACCGCGCCCAGCAACGTTGCAATCGCGCTCTGGCCAAGGGCTCCGGTGATGGCGATGCTGCGAACGGCGAGAAGATCCTTCACGTGAAAATGAAGGCCAACGCCGAACATCAGCAGAATGATTCCGACCTCTGCGAACTCGTTCGCCAGTTCGCGGTCCGCTACGAAGCCAGGTGTGTAGGGGCCCACGATGAGTCCGGCCAGAAGATAGCCGATGATCGGGGATAGTCCGAGCCGCTGCGTAACAAAGCCCAACCCCCAAGCCGCCGCCAGGCTGGCGGTGAGAGTCAGGACAAGTCCAGATTCCACCATGGTAGTTCTCAGATCAGTCTATCGTGGCTTTAGCAGCGCGGAGCGGTGCGTGCGGTGCGCGATCTTCAATCGCGGGTGACTTTGAAGTCACCCTTGGCGTTGCCGTGGCTCCAGGTGCCGGTTAGCGTTCGTTTATAAGAGAGGATATTGTCTAATTTCCCGTCGACGATAAATCGTACGGGATTCCCTGACTGATCCTTTGCGTCGGCTTCTATGTGAACTGTCCATTTGGTCGAATCGAGCGTGACGACTTTCATCGGAATCACGTCCGGCCCAGGGTTGATGATACCCGTGACGTTTTTGCCATCCCAATTCATGACAATCGTCACTTGATTGCGGTGCGTTGGCGTGGGTCCCCAGTCACCGGACCAGGTACCGACCAGAGGATGACCTTCTTGCGCGAAGGCCAATCCGGTTAGCATTGAAACGGAAAGTAGTAACGAAAAGGGAATTTTCACCTTCATCACGGCGCAATCCTACTGCTCCGATCGACCGATTCCTCCGTTCCGACCATCATTGTTGCGGCTTGATTGCCATCCTGACAGATGTATTCCGCAAACTCCTCATTTGGGCCCCAACGCAGAAAAAAGCCAGTGGTCCACGGGCGCGTGTAAGCACCGGGATCATCGATCGTGATCTCGAACTTCATGTTTGCGGAATCTGTACGTGTAAAACGCTCGATCAGGTGAAGCTTGTCCGTGTGCGGCGCGCCTTGACGCTCCATCCAGAATCTTTCATTGAAACCCACGGTGTCGACGACCAACGTGTCGCCTTCCCAATGGCCGATCGAGTGGCCATAAAAGCTGGGAAAGAGATCCTTCGGGTGGGGACGGCCATCCATGTAAATGACTCGGAACGTCTGCGGACCATTCTCATCGAATACGTAAATGGTCTTCGTTTCCGGTATATCGACAAACTCGACGCCGCCGGGCGTGATGAATTGACGCGGTCCACCTGACGGCTTGCAACGTGTATGCGGCTCGAACAGGTTCGCTTCGCGATACTCATACAGCGCTTTTGCCCAGGGCTGGAACGGAACCTCACTCTCCTTGGGTTTGCCCGGAAATGGCGGTCCAGAAAAAGCACCGCGGCCCTGGCCGTCTTTGATGGCGGGGTCGGTCTCAGGCTCGGCGAGAATGGGCCGGCCGTTCGGATGCCAAAGTCCCTTCTCACCTGGAGCCGCGCTGAACCTGGGCGTCCCATCCGGCCATCGCGGAGTTGGTTGCGCGGGCGCGGCCGGCGGCCGGCGGTTCTGTGCATACAAAGATGACAGAGTCGACAGCAACGACATGAGAAGGGTTACACCAACGAGGACAGCGATGAAACGGTAACGCACGTTCTGACCTCCCGGATCCGACTCAGTCGACGGTGTTGCCCTGGCTGGATGCTGCACCTAATTTTTTACCCGTGCTGGCCATCGTGACATTCTTCGCGTTAACGTTGCGGCTTCCATTCTTCGCCAGACTGCCTTCGACGATGACTTCGTCGCCGATCTTCATCGTATCTTTCGTCCATCCGGAGTTTCGAAGACTGTTAGGGCCGCCCATTTCAAAACCCCAATTCTCAATCGTGCCGTTCTCGATCTTGACGTTGATGTAGAACCACACGTGTGGATTCGCCCAGTCGATCTTCGTCACAATGCCTTTCATTGTTACCGGCTTTTGTGCATCAAACTCGGTGGCAAACGCGTGGTGCGCCAGTACCGGCATCGCGCCTGCGAGCAGTGCGGAACCAATGATCAAAGAAAGAACGAAACGCTGCATTGGCTGTCCCCCTGTTTACGGTCTGTTGTCCTGACAATAGTAAGGCGGGAGTTCTTCTCCTGCAATCCATTGCATAGTCCAGTTGGCGGACCAGGTTTTTGTGTATGCGCCGGGATCGTCGATTGTGACGTCGTACTTCAAGGTGTCAAAGTCCACACGCGAGATGCGCTCGATCAGATGGAGCTCCCCGGTGTGTGGAAGTCCGCCATTCGTGAACCAGAATTTCTCATTAAAGTTTTTCGTGTCGACGACCAATGTATCGCCTTCCCAATGGCCAAGAGAGCGGCCATAGTAGGTTGGGAAATCCTTATCGTCGGGCTTCAAAGATCGGCCGTCGTTGTAAATCAGACGCCAGTTGTGATTGCCGCTGCCGATGAGAACGAAGAGGCGCTGCTTCTCGCGGTCTTCCAGAAACTGAGCGCCATACGGAAGCTGGAACTGCCGCGGACCACCCGGCGGCATGCAGTACAGGAACATGGGATCACTCTTCAGGAAACTGCGCTGGCGTAATTCATAAAGATCTCTGGCCCAGCGTTGGAAAGGCGCGACCTTGTCGATGTCGGCGAAATTGCGCAACTGCCCATAGGCGTCCATCTGCACATTTGCTCCGGATTGAACAAGCGCTGTGGAGCTTGGATTCCCCCAATATCCCCGCTCACCTGGTAGCGGACCCAATCTTGGTTGTCCATCTGGCCAACGTGGCGCGGGTTTAGTCGCTTGGTTTCCGCGTACCGGCTGGCCGGCAGCTGCCGTGAATACTGTCCTGTTCGTGTTAGCGATCGTAACGGAGTTCGCCCAGGCCTGCTTGCTACCATCTCTTGCGGAATTTCCTTGCACGGTGATGATGTCACCGATTTTCACAGTGTCCTTGCTCCATCCACTCTTCTGAAGATCGAACGGGCTTTCCAGCTCGATCGCCCAATTCGTGATTGCAGTCGCACCCTTGACGTCAAGGAACATATGCACATGAGGATTGGCCCAATCGATACCGACAACAGTTCCGTTGAGCATTACCGTTTGATTGGGATCGAACTTTGCTGCGATCGGATGATGCGCCGCCACCGGCGGTGTCATCAGCAAAACAGCGACAATTATCGCGAATAGGCCGAGAGCAGTAGATCGCATATCTGCCTCCTGGCGGGCAATCATACATCACGACCGGTCTGTGTTATCTGCGTCATCAGCGAATGCGTTCGAATCGGTGGGATAATGTGCGTCATGAACGAAGCATTCACCGCCGAAGAACGCCGTTTGATTGCACTGTGGGAGCGGCACATGCGCTATGAGTTCCTGGACCGGGATGCCGCCGCCACGGTCGCCACGATGTCGCGCGAGAACTACGTCAACCACGTCCCGGTCCTCACCGGTGGACGCGGCCCGGAAGAAATGTTCGAATTTTACTCGCGGCACTTCATTCCCAAGATGCCCGCAGATACGCAGATTACGCCCGTCTGCCGGACCGTTGGGCAGGGGCGGATCGTCGATGAGATGATCTTTAAATTTACCCACGACACGGAAATGGAC
>DATFXZ010000550.1:0-3790 GCA_035315305.1 Terriglobia bacterium
CGGAAATTGGCGTGGTTGAAAATATTGTAGAACTCGGCACGGAATTCGAAATTGCGGGATTCCTTCACAGCAAACTTTTTGCCGAGTGTTAAATCGAACTGCGCGAAGTTCGGCCCGTGGAACGCATTTCTGGCGAGATTACCGAAGGTCCCAGGTTGGGGTATCGAGAATGCCGCTGGATTGAGATAGGCCAATCCACCATTTTCAATGATCGGATTCACACCGGGAACCAGGTCGGGTCGCCGGACATTGCGGCTGTTGCCACCGCCGGGAACGTTAATCACCGCCGTCGTAAACACCGTTCCGTCGGAGCCAACGATTGGATTGGAAACATATGTTCCATTGCGGTTATCGCGATAGACGACATCCGGACGCGTGATCAATACTTCGACGGGCAGGCCCGACCGTGCATTCACGAGACCGCCTAATTGCCAACCACCAAGCAGCGCCTCAGCTGCAGGACCAAGGTTGGCTCCGTAGCGCTTGCCATGACCGATTGGAAGTTCGTACAAGCTCGTGAAGTTGAAACTATGACGAACGTCGAAATTGTTGTTGCCACGTTCCAGGCGCCAGTCCGAGACGTACGCCGACGTGCGCGCCTCGTTTGATCCTCCCGTGTTGCCGATGTTATGGCTCCACGTATACTGCGACCCTAATGTCAGGCCGTGGCTGAAACGGCGGTTCAACGTGGCCTGCAGCGAATCGTAGTGCATCGTTCCGCCGCTGGTCTTGAAGTCGATTTCAGCAAAACGATTCCCAAACTCCCGGGTAATAATCGCCGCGCCAGTTACCGGATTTGTGGCCACACCAGTGATCCTATTCGTAATTCCGCGCAAGAACATATTCCGTCCCTGGCTGCCAACGTAAGCCACCGTCAAAAGAGTCTGGCCCGGCAATTCTTGTTGGATCGACGCAGTGTAAGACCCGACTCTTTCGGGAATACGGTATCCCGGCGCATAGGCTCTCGGCTGGAAACCTAGATTCGGGTTGGTGACGTCATAGCCCGAAACGATTGCGGGGACATTGAGCGGGTAAACCAGGTTTGGTCCTGAAGTGATCGTTGTACTGATGCGATCACTTTCGGCCGGCTGCAACTGATCCTCGGTCTGGCCCGGACCGTAGAAAAGGCCAGCGCCAACCCGGAAGACAGTTTTGTTCTTAAACATATTTGGAGAGTAGCTAATGCCGAGCCGAGGTCCGAAGTTGTTCGGTGATGTGTGATACCAAGGCCTGCTTGGGTCAGCCAATGTTCCGGTTGCCATATCTAAGACAGTATCTTTGTTCTGCGCATCATGGAGGACTGTATAGTACTCATACCGTAAACCGTAGTTGATGGTCAGATTTGGCCGGACTGTCCATTCGTCTTGAGCGTAAGCGATGTAATACTCCTGCCGTAGATCCATCATTCCTTTCTTGCCTGTGAACGGACTTAGCGCGCTTACATCGCCAAGGTACTGGATTGAAGAAGGTTGGTTGCCAAGAAAGGCGCTGATATTTGAAAACGTGTACGTGATTCCACCCAGGCGATCCGAACGCAGGCGGACCGGTCTCACTTCACCGCCGATTTTGAATGAGTGGCTGCCGTGGACGATGATGAGATTGTCAATAAATGAAACCGTGTAGTTTGTATATGGCGAACCGCGTCCGTTCGCGGAACTACTAGCGCGCACTAGACCTGTAGGTTGCGCAATACTCGCCGATCCGCTTTGGCCTGCGATTCCACCTAGTGCCACGCTTCCGCTCAAGTTGAGCGCCACTCCGGTCAAGTCGACGCCCGGCACGTTAGGCGCGTAGCCAGTAATACGGGTCTTTGAAGCATTCAAGCCGACTTTGGTCTCGTTGATCGTTGTCGCGGACAGAATTTGACTCAGGCTTACTACAGCATTTTGTGGTACTGCCGTTTGGTAAGACGAACTCAATGTCGAATTCAGGTGTTGAAACTGATCGCCTTGGTCACGGAAGTACCTGCCATAGAGTCTATATTTTTCATTGAAGATATAGTCCAACCTGACACTGCCAGAATTTTCGTTAATCGCATTCTTGCCGTTAACCGACGCAACGTCGAGATCCGGATTTGGAGAGCTGAAACTTCCCACTGGAAAAGCCGGCCGCAGTGCGGCAATTGCCGGAACAGCACGCGCCCATGCTGCCGCGCTAGGCGTCGTTTCCACGAAGGGAATACCGGAGCGCTGCCTCAAACCTTCGTAGCTGCCGAAGAAGAAGAATTTATTCTTCACGAGTGGGCCGCCCGCCGAAGCTCCGAATTGATTCAAACGAAGTTTAGATTTGTTGGCGCCATCGAAGAAATTTCGCGCATCCAATGCATTGTTTCGCAAATACTCAAAGACGGAGCCTTGGAAGGCATTCGAGCCCGACTTTGTAACGACGCTGATCTGCCCCCCAGTCCCTGTCCCGTACTCTGCAGGATAGTTGCTCGACTCGACACGGAACTCCTGAACGTTCTCCAGGCTCGATTGCAGCCGGAAATTTCCTGTGATCTCGCCGTTAAAGTTTCCTGGAGACGTGTCTACGATCGAGGTCCCTTCGATGCCATCAAACCGAATCTCATTCTCTTCGTTCGATTTTCCGCTGAATCTTATGTCGTCAAAAGTGCCGGAACCATTGTTCACGGCCCCTGGTGCCATCATATAGAGTTGTGAGATCTGACGGCCGTTCAGCGGTAGATTCGCAACCTCGCGCTCGCTGACGTTCACTCCGACTCGAGCCGAACTCGTGTCGATTCCTGTGAGTTCCCCACCGGAGACAGTAACCTCCGCCGTCACGCCTGCGGGCTTTAGGACAATATTAACGGTCTTTTCCTCTCCTATCTGTACGATCACTCCCGAGTATTCTCCCCCAGCAAAGCCTGGCTGATCTGCCTTAACCGTGTAAGTAGCTGGAGGCAGCGGCGTTGCGACGAAAAAGCCCTTCTCGTTGCTGATTGCTGAGCGCTGGGCTCCCGTCTTTTCACTTGTAACCGTGACTATGACTCCGGGTATTACGGCACCTGATGTATCCGACACCGTACCAACGATCCTGGCTGTGTCAGTCTGTGCCCATGCCATCGACGACATGAGAACCCAAGCTACAAAAACCATCGTACTCACTTGGGGTTTTTTCATTGAATCCTCCTAAGATTTTGGTCGGTCGTATTGAGGCTGCTGCTTTTCGGTGTTCGCGGCGAGATAGCATGCAGCGCACCAGTTTGAACTCGCATCTTTTGGATCAGTTGTAGGCTGAAAATTTCGCGCTTACGGTCACGAGCGCCCGATATTCGGGCACGTATGCCTGAGGGGGACACACTGACCTTCACGTCAACCTGAAAGTCATGAAACGCGCAACGATTTACGCCAGAGTCAGCACGAAGAGCAACGGACAGAACCCCGAAACTCAGCTTGTAGCCTTAAGAGACAGGTTCAGAACCGAGGATGGAATTGACGACGGAATACGTCGATCATGGCATCTCAGGCAGCAAAGACAGCCGGCCGCAGCTAGACAAGCTGATGAAGGACGCGAGGGCCAGAAAACTAATGTTGTGATCGTCGCGAGATTCGATCGGTTCGCCCGCTCTACTCGGCACTTGATCCTGGCGTTGGAAGAGTTTCAGTCCTTAGGCCTGAACTTCATCAGCCTAAACGAGCATTGACACGTCCACAGCCATGGGGAAGATGGTGTTCACGGTACTCGGTGCCGTTGCCGAATTGGAACGAAACATCATCCGTGAACGTGTAACAGCCGGCTTACGGCGTGCGAAGAGGGAAGGTAAAGAGCGCCGGCGAGATCGTGGGTG
>DATFXZ010000551.1:0-5224 GCA_035315305.1 Terriglobia bacterium
AAAAGGACCAGCAGAGCCAAGACGATCCGAAACATACGATCCTCCCGTGTTCTAAAGAAGTTTCTATTTGACCAAATGGTTCGCCGATGGTGAGCCATATTAGCCACGGAGGATGCGGATTGCACGGATTTATGTGCCGAGAATTTCGGGGGTAATTTCGGGCGGATTCACTACCAACCCTGCGCTGTCTTATGTAGCATCCGTTCAATTCTCAATTGAGAAAAGAAACACCCGAACCCAATAAAAACAGGTTTTCCCCGCCGACGTTCGGCAGGATCGAGAGAGGAGAGTAATCCGATGATGCGTCTTAGAAAACCGGCTGTCGCACGCCGTAGCGTCCTCGCCCAAGAACCGCAACTAGGAGTGCAGACTATGTTAGCTATGAATTGGGTAACCTTACGAATCGTTTCGATCGTTTTAGTATCACTTACCGTCTTCGCGCCTGTGCAAGCCAAGGCGGACGCGGTGAGCGATTGGAGCAGCATCGCCGCTACCGTCCTTGTCAACGTCGGTCGGCCGGGCGGCGGAGCTGCAGTCGACATAGCATATGTCCACGCTGCAATTTACGATGCCGTGAATGCCATCGATGGGCGATATTCTGTTTACGCTGTAAGGCCACACACGTCTGCCGTCGGTGCCAGTCCGGAGGCCGCGACGGCCGCAGCCGCCTACGCGGTGCTCAAGGCTCTATTTCCGTCGCAACAGTCGTTCTTGGACACGGCCTATGCCAACTATCTGTTGAGCCTTCAGCCAGGACCGGCGCAGACCCGCGGGATCGCCGTGGGTACGGAGGTCGCAAACCTTTTTCTGGCGACGAGGGTGGGAGATGGCCGGGATGCGGCTGTGCCCTACGTGTTTGGCAGCGGCCCCGGCGTGTACCAGATCACGCCCGGAGCAGCTCCGCCGCCCACTACTCCGGCTACTCCATGGTTAGCGCAAACTAGACCGTTTGGGATCGAAAGTCCGTCGCAGTTCCGCGCACCAGGACCACCGGACCTCACGAGTCTACAATGGGCAGCGGACCTCAACGAGGTCAAAGCGTTCGGCGCAGCAACAGGATCATTGCGCAGCCAGGAGCAAACCGATATCGGATTGTTTTACACAGAGAACCCGATCACGTACGTCAACCGTAACCTCCGATCGATAGCCGCATCACAAAACCTCTCGGTGGCGGATAGCGCTCGATTTTTTGCGCAGAGCTATATCACGCTCGCCGATTCGCTCATCGGTTGCTTTGATTCAAAGTACTACTACAACTTTTGGAGACCCGTCACGGCGATCCGCGCCGCCGATACGGATGGAAATGACGCCACCGAACCGGATTTCCATTGGTTGCCGCTCGCTCTTACACCGAATCATCCCGAATACCCTTCTGCCCACGGATGCGTTACGGGAGCTATAGCTCACGCGGCGCAATACTTCTTCGGAACGAAGGAGCTGACAATTAACCTAACCAGCACAAACGTTCCCGGAGCACCTCTTACAACTCGTACCTTCACAAACATAGACGATGTGCTCAAGGATGTTATCGGCGGCCGAATCTACGGCGGCATGCACTACCGGACGTCGGTCTTGGATGGACTAGCACTGGCCGACAAGGTAGCACATTGGATCCGGTGGCGTTACTTTCTGCGGGTCGAATAGCTCACGGCCGGCAATTCACACGTAGAGCCTGATTTCTGAAAAGGAGACTCCATGTCAAGACCGAGCATTCAATCCGCGCTAGTTTTAATTGGGGTTTCGAGTTCGATTTTTGCGATCGCTGCCTTACTCACTGGACAAACGGTCGAAACCCTGAACCTCCTGCCTATACAGGCACAAGTCGTGGCAACCGGAATTCCCGGTGTTGGAGCGATCGCACAAATCGGAACATTTCACTTGGGTGGACCTTTCCATGACAACCCGTCCCTGTCGCCGGCAACGGCACCTGGGGAGATACTCGATGGCCGGCGTTTGCTGGTCGCAAGCTCGTCGAATTTCGGCGCACCACTCGCGAGGACCGATCAGGCGCCGGGTGCAATTCTGTCGATTGATCTCAGTGGTGGAACTATCGACGTCCCTGCGGACTTCGCCAGTGCAGGCGGCCAGGCCGCGGCGCTTCATGGTCGCGTGCGCTTGTACACGGCAAACAGTCCGCCGTTCCTGAATAGTTTTTTCAATCCTGGAGCGGGGACCGCAGACGAACCTGCTGTAAGCCTGCCGCTGGGCATCTCGTTAAACAACGCGTTCGGCCGGCCCTGGTTTGCGAACGCTCCCTTCGGGGATCACGCCTATGGGACGATCACAGTGATTGACCCCAACGGCGCACCATTCAAGAGCCCTCCCGATCCTGTTGCAGGCGGCGTCTTCGCCGGGATTTTGACGAATCGTAACACTGCTTCCACGCATGGGTTGACGGCTCCATCGCTCGCGACGTCGTTGGTCACGAAATCGCCTGACGGAACAGGCCGAGCAGTGTTCTTCGCGGCGCTTGCAGACGGCAGTGTCGTCCAAGTTCACGTGGAGAAGGGCGTGGATGGGTTAGCGCCAGCGAACTCATTTACTCCGATCAGAGGAATCAGCACGCAGAGAGCGGAGTCGAACGATCCTGACGCGATCACTCGTGTCGGAATGGTCTTCAACTGGGTGCCGAACAAGGTCATCTACATCTCAGATTCGCTTGCCAATCGCATACTTGCTCTCGACATTTCGAATGATGGCACGTTGTTCACGTCAAAGCCGCGTTACCTTTCTGCGCCCTGGCTGGATCGGCCGGTCGATATCGCCCCGACGTCAGTCGAAGTGGCTGCGCGCAATTTTGCGAGCAATACCACGCTGGGTGGTGGTTCGGACCTTTACATCCTAAACCGCGGCAACAACACCATAGTGCGGATGGAACAAGGCGGGAAAGTGATCGCAATCCGCCGAATTACTGCGGCAGCGCCTGGTTTTCGCGCAGCTGGAATCGCCGTCTCCGATGACGGCCGAACCATATGGGTAACAGCTACAGTTCCGGGCGCGCAAGGCGTCATACTGCAGATGTCCGCATTCGGAGCCGGCGATGTCACCCGGTCTCTATTGCAAGGTGCGGCTGTCGCGAAGGCGGACGGTGCGATTGCGCAAGGCGGGTTCCTCTTCTCACACCTCCTTGAACCGGATGAGAGACTCGGTCCGCTATTCAACGGCCGCTCTTGCAATGCGTGTCACGCCGCGGGCGAAGGTGGGAGGACGGCAGACAGTTTAGTGGTGCGGGTAGGCCGCCTCACGAACCACGAATTCGATTCGCTTTTCCAGAATGGAGGCCCAATCGCGCGTCAGCATTCGGTCTCGGAGTTAGGTGTGCCCTGCGAGTTGCCGACAGGCATTCCACCCAATGCCAACGTCACTTCGCTACGGGCTGCCATGACGCTCCGCGGCACATCTTTGATCGACAACATTCTTGACCGAGAAATCCTCTCCGTCCAGGCCGCACAGGCGGCGCCAGTTCGAGGCCGGATCAACGTGCTTTCGGATGGCCGCATTGGCAGGTTCGGGTGGAAAGCGCAGACGGCGACTCTTGTCGAATTTATGTCGGAAGCGCAACGCGACGAGCTTGGTTTAACAAACCCTCTTCAGCCGCACGATTTCGTTTCCGGCTGCGGTGCGAACGTACGTTCACCTGAAGCCGATGCTGTGCCGCTCACGTCGCTGGTCGCTTTCCTCAACACGATTGAGCCGCCAGCGCCCACTCCGATCTGTTTGGCTTCAACTGGGGCGTCGCTGTTCGCCAGCGTGGGTTGCGCGACTTGCCACACACCGTCTATGCCGGGCCCCGGTTCACCTACCGCTGCCCAGCGACCGGTGCAACTGTACTCCGACCTGCTGCTCCATGACATGGGCCCGCTTCTTGCCGACCAGATCCAACAAGGGCAGGCAATGGGCAACGAGTTCCGCACGATGCCCTTATGGCGGGTTTCCGATCGCGCGCGCTTTCTCCATAACGGTAGTGCTACCAGTTTGATCGATGCGATCCGGGCCCACGGCGGACAAGGTGCCGCAGCGGCGAGCGCGTTTGAGCAGTTGAATGATGCGGATAAGGCGGAGCTTCTTGCGTTCTTGGGATGCATATAGGCACGCCGCTTTCGACTGGGCCGTTAGCCACGTCCTGCGGCACCACCCTGAAAAAGGGGTCGTTGCTACTACTCGCGATATCCGTCAGAATGCGGCATATGACGAGACGACCTGAATCGACTGAATACGCGCCGTATTACGGCAAATACGTAATGCTTGTTCCAGATGGTGACCTTAACGCGACTCTCTCGCGGCAATTTGATACGACGCTGGCCGTGTTGTCTTCCTTGTCGGAACAGCGAGCTGATTTTTCTTATGCGCCCGGCAAGTGGAGCATCAAGGAGGTAATCGGTCACTTGATCGACAGTGAACGCGTTTTTGCCTATCGTGCGCTTTGCATCGGCCGCGATGATAAAACTCCGTTGCCGGGATTTGAGCAGGACGATTATGTCGCGAGCGCACACTTCAACGAGCGCACGCTGTCCAGCTTGTTGGAAGAATTTACGGCCGTTCGCCAGGCCACTGTGCAATTGTTCAAGAACTTTGCAGATAAGCAATGGCAAAGACGTGGAACGGCGAATGGACAGGAAATCACGCCTTTGTCATTGGGTTACATCATTGCAGGTCATGAACTCCATCATATGGATGTCCTGCGGGCGCGCTATCTCAGCCGCGGTGCGGCGGCAGAGAGTAGCCGCGGCTGAAAGCGTGGGAGCGGTACCTGACCGATCGACTGCAATTCCAGATGATGTTTGAGCGACCCCTGCCGCCTTCGGCGACGCGAGCGAAGCGAGCGAGGGGGTCGCTCACACCCCATCTCTGAATGCTCCATCATTGCGCGAAGCAATAGAACAGACCCGCACCGCCCGTACTTACCAGATTGGCCTGACTGCAACCACTCGACGCATGCGCGGAATTCCATGAGTTGGGAGCGTCACCGCCGCCCTGCTTATCATGATGACCGACGCGGGCACTGCCATCTCCAGCGCTCGTCCAGTTATTGCATGTCATTGCGCCAGGAAGCGCCTTGCCGTCCGGACCCGATCCCGTGAGAATGTCGTGGGTGTTCGGATTGTCGCCACGGCCATTCACCTGCGTCCCTTTTTCGGTAAGAGAGTTCTCCTTACCGAGTTTGTTCTTGTCGCTGTGCAGGTCGTCGACATTTTGCGCAACAACAACGCCTTTCGCGTTCTGC
>DATFXZ010000552.1:0-3106 GCA_035315305.1 Terriglobia bacterium
AACTCTCGAGCGAGCGGGCAACAACAAGGCTGAAGCGGCACGGCAGCTCGGCGTCGACGTGAAGACCATTTACAATAAATTAAAAAGTTATGGCCTAGAGGCATAAGCCGACCGAATGAGAGTATCCAGCAAGATCATTGCAGGCTTCCTGGCTCTGATGCTGCTGGCGATCATCGTGGTCGCCAATGAACTCGTGGTTATTCGTCAACTGCAGGGCGTGAATCGTGATTTGGGGGAGATCAACGTCAATACCGCCACAACGATTCTCGAAATGCTGAAGGCCGGCGACATTCTCAGCGAAGACTTGAGGAAATACTTTACTGCTCTCGACCCCTTGTATGAACGACTGATCTTCCGTGGCCGCGACGATTATCTCGAGAATCTTGGACGGCTGCGCCAAACGGCCCATTCCGAGCGCGTGCAGGCCCAGATTGCCAAGTGTCGGGAGGCGTTGGACGATTTATTGCTGGTATTTGAGAAGTTCAAGCAGCAGAAGACAACGTGGGACTTGGATCAGCAGCCGCCCGACTTCATCGTCGCCGTTAACCATTTCCAAGCGCAGTCTGATGTACTGGTGGATGCCATTCAGGTGTCGATAAACGAACGTGTGGCAAGCGCGGCCGAAATCGGAACAAACGCGGAGCGGGTTTCCTGGATTGTGGGAGTTTTTGCGCTGTTCCTCGGCGTCGTTGTAGCCGGACTTATCGTTCGCTCAATCAATGAGCCGTTACGACGTCTCACGAAGGGAACGCGTGTAATCGCAAAAGGACAGTTTTGGCATCGCTTGCCTGCTCGCGGCAGCGACGAATTCGCAGAACTGGCTCGTGACTTCAACGTGATGAGCGAACGGCTGGGCGAGTTGGACCGAATGAAGAAAGACTTCGTGTCGCATGTTTCGCACGATCTGAAAGCCCCGCTCGCGTCCATGCGCCAGATCATGCATCTACTTCTTCAGCAAATTCCCGGTCCTCTGAATGAGCAACAACAGAGTCTGATTCAATTGAGCAACAACAGTGCGGAGCGGCTTGCGTCAATGGTTCGTAATCTTCTCGATGTATCGCGAATGGAAGCGGGTGCCATGGAGTACCAGATGGGAGCGCACGATATCATTCCAGTGATCAAGGGCGTCATTGACGAGTTCGATGTGCAGGCGCGCGAGAAAGAAATTCGATTCCGCCTGCAGTGTGACCAGCCATCCGTGTTCGTTGAATGCGATCGTGAGCGCATCGTTCAGGTCATCGGAAATCTTTACGAAAATGCATTGAAATTCTCGCCGAACGGCACCGAGATTGTGACGCGTGCCGGTCAAGGCGATGGGCGCGAGATCCTGATTTCAGTATCCGATTCCGGCCCTGGTATCCCCGATGACCACAAAGAAAAAATCTTCGAGAAATTCCACCAGGTAAAGTCGGGAAAGAAAATAGCGGGGCAGGGCGTCGGCTTAGGGCTCGCCATTTGCAAAACCATCGTTGAAGCGCACCGTGGGGAGATCTGGGTCGAGGACAATCCGCAAGGCGGAAGTGTTTTCTCGTTTCTATTGCAGCCTGCGACGCACGAGGAGGTGCTCACATGCGGTCAAAGTGCCTAGACGCTGTTCTATTATCGGCCGTATTGGCCGCCTCCGGCTGTCATAAGCGTACGCCAGTCGCTGCCACCAGTCCGCCGCCCCTACCGACATCCGCCGCGGCACCGGCTCCAGCTCCAGCCCCAGCCCCGGCCCCCGCCCCAGCACCCCCTCCGCCTGCCGTTACTGTCTCGCCGCTGGAACAACCCGATCGGGCATTTGCTTCGGGTAACTACGATGAGGCCGCGCGGGGATACGAAAACTATCTCCGATCGACGACTTCCGGCGAACAGCGCGATGGCGCTCTATACCATTTGGCACTGACTTATGTCTTGCGTCCTGCCCCAGGAACCGACTGGCCGCGTGCCGTAGCCACACTGAAGCAGCTCGTCGACGAATACCCAGACAGCGCCTTCAAATCACAGGCGAATCTAATCCTGTCGCTTCGTGCGGAACTGGATCAGGTTGCGGCGGATTCCAAGCAGCGCGACCTCAGGATCAAGCAACTCACGACGGAACTCGATCGCTTAAAGAAAATCGATGCCGATCGGCGCAAGCGCCCTTAAGTTAAACCCGGGATATCTTCCACGTTTTGGTCGTTCAGGTGGTAATCTGTGTGCGTTTGCCGTATGAGCCAAAACGGGTATAACCCTAAGTTGGATTAGGCCCTTCCCAGTAGGGGGCCCGGGATTTTTTTAGAAACCATAGAACGGCAAAGATTTTGCTAAATCGCTAAGCGTGCCGGTACTCCGATCCGGCGATTTCGGAGAGAAAGGGAAAACAATGCAAAGACTGTCGATTGTTACGTTAATATCCGCACTCCTCGTAGTAACGAGCGGGTGCGCCACTAAGAAGTACGTCCGAACTAGTGTCCAAACCTCTTCGGATGCGCTTTCAGCCCGGATCGACACCAACGAAGGCGAAATGAAGGAGATCCGGGACAACCTTGACAAGAAAATAACCGGTGTGGATACGAGAGTTACCGGCGTGGATTCCAAAGTGTCGGCCCTCGATACGAAGACGACCGAAGGCCTCAACGGGTTGAAGTCGGAAGTATCCAATGTTGATCAACGCGCGGGTCAGGCTCGCACCACCGCAGAGCGGGCTGTAAATGATGTCGGCACGCTTGGTAAACAGTTCCAGAACCGGAACGCGTACAACATTAATGAAGAAAAAACCATCCAGTTCAAGTTTGATAGTGCCAAGTTGGACAAAGAGTACACGGATATGCTGGATCAGGTTGCAGCTACTCTTACTCAAAATCCGGATGCCATCGTGGTGCTGGAAGGCCGAACCGATTCCATTGGAAACAAGGATTACAACGTAAGACTTGGCGAGCGCCGAATCGAAGCCATCAGGCGATATTTGGCGGTTGACAAGGGCGTTCCTGTTTACAAGATTCACGAAATCAGCTTTGGCGCGGAAAAACCAATTGCAGACAATAAGACGAAGGATGGCCGGGAAAAGAATCGAGCAGTGACGATGACGATTATGACCCCGAAGCTTGACGCAAACGTAGCTTCGAGAAATAACTAACTAGCT